>JAJRRR010000395.1 GCA_024279285.1 Planctomycetota bacterium | reverse complement strand
GACTCCTCCGCAACAAAAGCAATCCGGCCGGAAGCACTGCCTAGTGGGCATGAGCGTGCCCGTGGCCGCCACCGGAATCTCCGAGCTTCTTCTGACGCAAGGCCAGGTGTATCTGGTAAGCTCCTGAAAGCACAATGGTTTCGCCCAACTTCAGCGTCCCGTCGTTGGCCACCACCACAGTTCGTTGATCGGCATACTCCACATGCACCTCTCGGGCCTCAAAGTGGGAACCGTGCTCCACATAGACGAACCGTTTGGGGCCATCCACCACCACGGCGTCTTTGGGCAGAACGATGCGGTCTTTCCACTGTTCCACGGGCACATACACTTCGGCCCTTTGACCGGGACGAAACCGCCACGCTACAAACCGCCGCCCCTGGACCCGACGATCGCTGATCAGCTCGTTGGGCAAAAGCACATGGAAGGTCAGTGCTCGGGTTTCCATGTCCACATGGGGAGAGACATGGATAATCTGCAACTTCTCCACCAGGTGGCCGTTGGTGCTGCCGTCGATGACGGCCGAGACGGGAATCTGGTTTTCAAAGGCCCGAATTATCCCGGGAGCATCCTGTGGAAACGCCTTGGCTTCAATGCTCAACAGGTGATGATCGCCCAGGATGCACAACTGTTGGCCGGTTTGGACATGCTGCCCTGGCCGAACGCTGAGCCGAGTTAACACCAGAGGATGTCCCAACGCGGTGCCTTCGCCGTCCAGCTCGCCCCGAAGCTCCCGAGGATGTGGCACCCGAACCTCCACGGTGGAGACGAGTTGTCGGGTCTGGATGAGCCTTTCCACTTGTTGGGGAGGCAGCCCGTGCAGAATCAACCGCTGCCGATCGGCGCGGATCCAAGCCAGGAGTTTCTTTTTCTCATACTGCTGAGCCAGCAGAGTTTTTCCGGCAAACGGCACCACTTTTTCCCCGTCAACCTGAACAATGGCCCGCTCAAGGCGGTCAATCTCCTGGTTGACCACATCCAGTTGTTCCAGACGCGCCAGCAGATTGGCCTGGGCACTGACCAGCTCCTCGGAAGTAAGGCGAATCTGGAACAAGGGCTCCCCAGGCTCCAGAGCCTGGCCATCAATGACATGCACCCGAGTGACGATGCCCGTGATGGGAGCCACCACCTCCAGGGAAGAATAGCCGGGGCGTTCCACCAGCACGGCCGGGATGGCCACGGTGCGCTGGTAGGTGGAAAGCTTCACTTTGCCCAGCTTAAGCCCGATGTTGCGTCGGGCTTTTTCACTGAGCTCAATGATGTTTTCTTCCTCCGCGTGATCCGCGAGTCCCTTTTCACCTTCGTGCTCCTGGCCGTCTTTTTCCTGGTGGTCGCTGTGGTCATATTCATCGTGTGCATCTTGTTTGGTTGAATTAGCAGTGCTTTGGGCCTTGAACACTTGGGCCAAGGCGGGAAACCACCATGCGCGCCCCCACCAGGCTCCCAAGCCCAACAAAATCAACACCATCCCTACCAAGGCCCATTTCATCCATCTTGAGACTTTAAGAGCTGCCATAGTCATGTCTCCCAGGACGAACCGGAAAACCGCAGCCGAAAGAAGAACACTAGCAGTGCTAGCAACCCCAAACCGCTGTGCTAGTGCTCCATTCTGCTTCTTCCAAGGAGTGTTAGCAGAGAAGCACTCCCAGGTGTAAAAAGAGACGAGAGCCTTCAGGTCTGTTCAGAGCAGCTCCTTCTCGGAGCACTGTTGGGAGATTTTCCCCCTGAACCAGAGGAGCGGTCCCCAACCACTGGACAGCAACGAACCCATCCGCACACCGCTTTTGACCAAGACTCCACCAGCACTGGCCATGCTCGTGGCAGCCGTGGGAAGACCCACTCTGACTCCGCTGGACGAGGGACCCTAGGTGGAAATGACACTGCGGTGCAGTTCCCCGGTTGCTTGCTACACTATGGCCCTCCCAAGGATGCTCATGCCAGCAGCATCCCAGCAACAAGTGGCTCAATGAAGCCACTGCTACCACAAGGGCCGTGATCAAATGCACCCGGGTTTCTCCTCACTGGGAACTCTGATGTAATTATTGGCCATTTTCAGCCCTGGAGGCAACGCAAAAAAACGCCTGGGAAGCTTTTTGTTTTTCCTGAGTGTTTTGATTTGGGTAGTCAACATTGACATACCCTTTTCCTCCCAAGCTCCACATCTTAAGGCACATTCTGAGTTTTGCTTTACGGGGAAGCAAAGGCGTTTTTCCGGCACTTTTGGGAACCAAAGCCGGGAAAACAATAACCCGTCCTTGCTAGCTGCATTCGTCGCTGCCTGCTCTTGGAAGTTTCCGATGGGGAACCAGTGCTGTTGTGCAATTGGAAGCAAACGGGTAGGATTCTCTGGCTTGTTGGGCCAACGCCATCTTCGCGGTTCAAGGAGGAAGACCATGCGAGTAGGGCTGTTGGGGTTGTTGGGGTTTGTGGTCCTGGGGCTGGCGGAAGTCCAAGCTCAGCAGCGGTTCTCCGCCCAGTGGCTCCCATCTGACACCACCGTTTGGATCTCCATCGCTGATCCCCAACATTTGGCCCAGTCCTGGAACGAAACCCAGTTCGGAAAACTTCTGGCCAGCGAGGCTCTGGCTCCTTTTCGCAAAGCCCTGCAACAGCACTGGGCCTCTCAGCGTCAGGGGGTCTTTGGCACGGCATTGAGCTGGGAACAAATCGGCCAGATGGCCGCAGGAGAAGTGGCTTTGGCCGTGCTGGGCTCTGAGCAGGCCGCCGCCCAAGTGGCTCTGATTGACTACCAAGGTAAGCCCGCCGAAGCCCAAAAAGCCCTCCGAGAGCTTCGCCGGCGGATGGCCCAGGCTGGCACTCAGCTTCAAACCGAACAAGTGGCTCAAGCCCAACTCCAACATTACTTGCGTGGCCGTCGGGAACTGCTGGCCTACTTTTTCCACGACGAAGTGCTCTGCCTGATCCGAAGCAGCCAACGCACTCCCCAACACTCCCGAACCGTGGCCCAACAGATCCTCCTGCGCCTGCGTGGCCAAGAGAAACGCACCCTCGCTGCCGACCCAGACTTCCAAAAAGTTCTGGCCGATCTTCGCCAGCACCGCAGTGCCCAAGTCGCCGAGATCCACTTGAGGTGGTTTGCTCGTCCTCTGGCCACGATCGCAGCTCTTGGGCAATTTCACCAATGGGAATTGGGTGAGGACGAATCCCTGGACTGGTCAGCAGCGCTGGCCAAGACGGGATTTGATCAGATTCGGGCCATTGCCGGAGAAGTGAGTCTGAATGTGCCCGGTTATGATGTGTGGCACTTGGTGCGCATCTACGCTCCACGGCCCTGGAAAGGGGCCATGAACATTCTGGCTCTGCAAAATCGCTCCTGGGTGCTGCAAGCTCCCCAACCCTGGCTTTCGGCCCAGGTGGCCAGCTACACCGCTTTTGATCTGAATGTGCAGCAGGCGTTTGAGAATGTAGGGCCGATTTTTGATGAGGTTGTGGGTCAAGGCAAACAAGGCACTTGGGAAGAATCCCTGGAGGCGATTGCCAAAAGCGAGCGAGGGCCCAAGGTGGATGTGCGACGCGAGTTGGTAGCCCATCTGGATTCCCAATGCCTGGTGTTGGGCAGTCCGGCCGTGGACGAAGAAGACGACCGTCCCCGACGCATCGTCGTTTTGAAAATCCTCAATCCCGAAAAAAACGAGCCGATCGTCAAATCGGCTATTGATCGGTATCACAAACCCGAACGGGGAGCCAAGCTCCGCAAGGACCTGGTTGCAGGCGTGGAGATTTGGGAGCGACCGCTGGAGGATCCGGCCGGGTTTGAAGCCGAGTTTGACGAACCCGAACCG
>JAJRRR010000394.1 GCA_024279285.1 Planctomycetota bacterium | reverse complement strand
CGGCCCAACCGTCCACATCCCCGTGCACATGAATCTCCCCCCCACGCATCTGACTGCCGACATGGCGCCCCGCTGAGCCGTGAATGACGATGCGTCCTTGGGTCATCTGGGCTCCAATCCAATGCACGCCCTGCAAGTTCCCAAAGAAGTACACCTCTCCGTCTTGGGCAGAGCCCTGAAGACGAAAAAACTCCCCCACCGGCTCGCGGCGATTGCCGTGCAGGATGCGAATCCGGGCAATTTCCTCCAGGGAGAGGTTGCCCAGTCGCTCTGGGATCAGTTCCGGTACTTCCACCGGCACGGTGGTGTTGGCCGTGTAGTGCAGTTCCAAGGGCATGGTTACATTTCCCTGCGAAACCTGTGGGGGCCACGGGGGTTGGATTATACAGTCTCCGGAGCTTGCAAAGCAGGGCTGCCGGAGGCGGAAAAATTGGAATTCTTGGTTTCTGGAAACTTGAACAACGGGGGGTGGTTGTGCGTATAATCAAGAAACATTTATGAAATCTCCTGTCGGCAAAAACCAGCCTGATTGAAGGGTTGTTCAGGGGTTTGGTCGTTGGCAGGAGAGTGAGGCAACTTAGGTTCCTCCAACCAGAAGGAGCGGGAGTGATGAGAACCGTGGCAACCTTGGCAGTTGCCGCTGGAATGTTGGCTGCCTCGGTGGCTTGGGCCGGAGAGGTGGAAAGCGGCATTCCGGTGGGTAGGTCTGTACCGGCGTTTCAGGTCGTCAAAGTCGGTGGTGCTGAAGATGGAGTCAAACCCGGCCAGCAACTCTGCTACAGGTGACGGCTCGGGGCTCGTCCCGTCGTCATGGTCTTCGCCCGGAAGGCCGACGACGCCTTGGCCAGTTTGGTCAAGGAAATTGAAAAAGCCATTGAAGCCAACCAGGACAAAAAGCTGGCGGCGTTTGTCAATTTGATCGGAGAGGATCGTGAAGAGCTGGAAAAAGCGGCCAAACAGTTCATCAAAAAGTACAAAATCACCCGGGTGCCTATTGTGGTTCCGGTGGAATATGAAAACGGGCCGCAAAACTTCAACATCAGCCCTGAGGCCGAAGTGACCGTCATGCTCTATCGTCGTGCCCGAGTTAAGGCGAATCACGCCTTTGGGCCCGGCGAGTTGGCCGGAAAGGTCAATCAGGTTCTGGCTGATTTGCCGAAGATTTTGCAGTAGTCTGTGCGTGACCAAACCCCGACGATGAAGCGGGCACCTGTTTGGGTGTCCGCTTTTTCTTTTCTCACAGATCCTACCGCCAAGCCTTCTCCGGCGCACGGCACGTGTCCTGCGGCTTTCGGCACATGGAGATAAACGCTGATGCTTGTTTCGGCGCTTGGTGCAAGTGGTGGCGTGGTTGTTTTCTTTCTTCACTCCCCCGCAACCCCATCCCCCCACTACCTCATCCCCCTCCCGCAGCTAAAGCTGCAGGCTCGCCATGCGGAGTTGCCGAACTGAAGCTGCAGGCTCGCCCACGACCCAAGACCCAGGATCCACGACCACTCCCGTTGCCTCCTGCGCCCGAAGCGTTTTCTCATCTCGTTGCCCTACGCCTTCCCAGCAGCTCCAGCTCCTGCTGGGGGCGGCCGGTGATGTGCACTTGGCGCTGGGGATCGATGTAAACATTCACTTCGCTTCGCATGCCGAATCGTCCGGGCAGATAGATTCCTGGCTCCACGGAGAAACAACATCCGGGCAACACCCGACGCAGTTCATGGGTCTCCAGGTTGTCCATGTTGGCCCCGTTCCCATGCACTTGCCGACCAATGCTGTGGCCAGTGCGATGCAAAAACGCTTCGCCAAATCCGGCTTGGGTGATTACTTTTCGGGCTGCTTCGTCCACTTGCCACCCGTACAAGGTGGCTTGCTGGCTCATGGCTTCTTGGACCACTTGTACGGCCGCTTGGCGAGCTTGCACCACGACGGCAAACACTCGGGCCAGTTCCTCCGGCACTTGGCTGCCTGTGTAGGCCATGCAGGTCAAGTCGCTATAAACCCCCTGGGGATCGTCCACCTTGGCCCAAAGGTCTATCAGCACCACTTGCTCCGGTCCGATGCGGGCGTTGGACCCGGGGGTGGGCTCGTAGTGAGGATCGGCCGAGTGAGGGCCTGTGGCCACAATGGGCGGGTGCTCCCAGACCAAGCCCCGACTGGAAAGATGGTCCATGATGAGCTGCTGCACCTCAAGCTCGGTAACCGGCGACCCTTCGTGCAATCCCTGCGCAATCCGGTCCCAAGCCACATCAAACGCTTCCACCGTGCCCCGGCATGCCTGTTGGTGCAAAGCCCATTGACGCTCCTCCCAAGTGGCTTCAAACATCTGCACCAGGTCGCCCGAAGAAACCACCTCCGGTCCCAAGCTCCGCACAAGCTCTACCGTGCCGGCGTCCACCAGGGCAATGTAAGGAATGGCCCCAAAGGGAGAGTATTCCATGGCCACCTGCCCACACTGGCCCACCAACTCCCGGAGCCGCTGGTGCAACTGTTGCCAGCGCAGATAGGTGAGCTTTTCCCCAGGCAAGTGGTCCAACACCGACGGTTCGATGCGATGGACTAGTTTGATAGGTTTTCCGTGTCGGGGAATCCAGTAGAACCACCGACGCGATCCGGGCGCGTGGTCTTGCATGAGCAGGACGCTTCGGGCCACGGGATTGCTGCCCCGAAAGTCGTACAACAGCCATCCGTCCAGTCGCAACTGCTCCAAAGCCTGTTGGATTTTTTCCAAAGGAAAGTCCACTTGGTTCAAGGAGTGCTGCGGGGTGTTCATTTTCAGGCTCCGTGGTTGGGGGCTATGGGAACAATCTTAGGGAGTGTTTCTGGGGGCGTCAGCCCGAAACACGGCTTGTGGGCTGCACAAGGTTGGTTGTAGCGTTTGAGGCAGTCCTGGAAGCGGTGGCCGCAGGCTGGGTGCAAGGAAGCAGGCTCGGGGGCGTTCTGTCCCGTCTTTTGCGTTCCCCCTGGCCCCCACGCCCCCGAGCCTCCCAGCCCTTCGGACTTGCCAAGCTCCGGCCCTTTTCTCGGAGGGGCAGCTATGAGTATTCGCCAACGGATTGTGGAGCTGGTTTGGGTTCCTGCCCAAGAGCTGAAGCCCCATCCGCTCAACTGGCGCAGCCATCCCCCCAAACAGCGCCAAGTGCTGAAAGCCCTGCTGGAAGAGATCGGCTATGCCGATGCTCTTCTGGCCCGACGGTTGCCTGATGGAAGCCTTCAGTTAATTGACGGTCATCTTCGGGCCCAACTCACTCCACAGGAAAAAGTGCCCGTGCTGGTCCTGGACCTGGATGAACAAGAGGCCAACAAGCTCCTGGCCACCTTGGACCCGGTGGCCGCCATGGCCCAAGCGGACGAGGAAAAACTCCAACAACTGCTCCAAGGCGTGCAGACCCAACATCAGGCCATCCGGCAGTTGCTGGAAGAACTCTCCGGTTCGGAAAGCATGGTGGAGCCGGATTCGGTTCCGGAGGTTCCGGTGGGGCAGCTTTATCAGATTCTCGTGGAATGTGCCGACGAGGAGGAGCAGCGCCGACTTTATGAGCGTTTGCGAGAGGAGGGCTACCAATGCCGCGTGTTGACGCTGTAGTGGAATGTCCGGTGCGGCGTTCGTTTCGGGTGGATCAAGTGTGTGGAATGTTTGATCTGCCCTGGCAGCCGAAGGCCCAGCAGCGTTTCCAGGCCCAATTGCCTGAACTGGAAGAGTCTTGGCAGATCGGACTCATCGTTGGTCCCAGCGGATCGGGCAAAAGCACACTGGCTCAAGCCGCTTGGCCTCAAGCCCTCTTTCGTCCCAAAAAGTGGCCTCAGGATCAAGCCATCATCGACGCCCTGGGCCAGCACAGCATCCGCACCCTCACGCGCGTGCTGACTGCGGTGGGGTTGAGCAGCCCACCGGTGTGGATTCGCCCCTATTGGACCCTCAGCACCGGCCAGCGCTTCCGCTGCGATTTGGCCGATGCGTTGCTCAACGGGGGTCCTTTGGTGGTGTTTGACGAGTTCACCAGCGTAGTGGATCGCACGGTGGCCCGAGTGGCTTCGGCCGCCGTGGCCAAAGCGATCCGCTCCGGCACCGTCTCGTGTCGCTTCGTGGCACTGAGTTGCCACTATGACATCCGCCAATGGCTGGAACCGGATTGGGTGTGGGACACTGCCACCGGTCGCCTGGTCCAAGGCCGTCTTAGGCGTCCGCCAGTGGAACTGCGCCTGTACCGTTGCTCCGTGGCTGCGTGGCGAGTGTTTGCTCCGCATCACTATCTAAGCGCTCAGGTGCACCGGTCCGCCGAGTGTTTGATGGCCTTGTGGAACGACCAGCCAGTGGCTTTTGTCGCCTTGTTGAACGCCATTGGGCGTCGGGGCCTGCGGCGCATTTCGCGCCTGGTGGTCTTGCCAGACTATCAGGGG
Source organism: Planctomycetota bacterium (assembly GCA_024279285.1). GTDB lineage: Bacteria > Planctomycetota > Planctomycetia > Pirellulales > S012-138 > S012-138. The sequence continues at coordinate 977 of JAJRRR010000394.1, read as the reverse complement.
CTGGGAATCGGCTCCCGAGTGTGCGAAGCCGTGGGAGCATGGAATCGCACCCGAGCCTTCCGCACCACCATCACCACCGGCCATCCGGCCATGATCGCTTATTTGAAACGCAGTCCTTGGTGGCGCATCACTGCCGTGCGGCGTTGCGGGAGCCATTGGGGACGCTTTGGGCAGATCAAAGGAGTCAAGAGCACCTCTTGGGGCCGGGCGGTCGTCTCGGCCCAATACACCGGCCCGCCTCTCCACCAACTCCTGCACGCTTCCCCTGCAAGCAGCAACCCCGATGAACGCTAAAAGAGCTTCGGCAGAAAACAACGGCACTGGGGCTGAGGGCTCCAACGGGCATCTTTCCCCGCGTGCGTGGCGGGAAAAGCGGCTTCGGGTGATGGAAAAGGCCCTCGTCGAAGGGGTCCGCCCCGAGGAACTGTTGGCCGCTGCTCCGGCTCAGTTTGGCATCACGCCCCGTCAGGCCCGACGCGATCTGCAAGAGGTGCTCAACCGTCTTCGGGCCGAAGGGGAACGGATTTTGTTGGGCCAGCACGATCCGCCTGGGCTAGCCCTGGCCGTCAAACGACGCGAACGCATCTATCAGGAAGCCATCCGCCACGGCGACCGACGCATCGCCCTGGAAGCCGAAAAAGACCGTTGCCGACTATTGGGCATTTATCCCGGAGATCGTGCTCCGCAAGATCACGAACTGGACGATGAAACTTTACAGCGAACCATTGAAGCCGAACTGGCGCGACTGGCCCAGAGAAGCCAAACTTCAACTTCTGGCCTATCTTCGGCGAAAAAACGCGCTGGCTAGTGGACCAGCGTTGTTGGGCTGGGCCAAGAAGTTTTTGCCACACTATTTCACTCTGCCCCCCAGTCGCATGCACCGCTTTCTGGCCCACCGGCTGGTGGCCCTCGGACCCGGAGCTCGCGTGGCCCTGAGCGCTCCCCGCGAGTCGGCCAAAAGCACCTGGCTGAGTTTT
>JAJRRR010000393.1 GCA_024279285.1 Planctomycetota bacterium | reverse complement strand
CTGTCCTGGACGACATCTGCGGAGGAACTGCAAAGCATGGGCCAGCAGGCGGTCGGTCATGTGGGGTTTGCCCGGTTCAAAATATCGGCCTTGACCGGCAAAACCGGCGAAGAAGTCGTATTGCTCTCGGGGCAAGCGGCGCCCTACTCCCCATTTGCCGACAAATCCGATCCGATAGCCCCCCTGGCGTAGCAAAGCCGGAAAAGTCTCCGCCCACGCCTGAGGCGAAAACTCCCGAACAAAATCATGTATCCCGTGCCGGCGCGCATATTGCCCGCTGAGCAAACTGGCCCGACTGGTTGCGCAAATAGAGGTGGTGCAAAAACAATTGGTGAACAAGGCTCCCTGGGCGGCAAGCTGGTCCAGATGAGGAGTGTGGATCACCGGGTTGCCTGCTGCTCCCAGCGTGTCCCAACGCTGATCGTCGGTGACAATCAACAGGATGTTGGGCCGAGTGTCTTCGGCGGCTGCCAAAGACCCCACCAGCCCGCCCAGCATCAACAGCCCTATCCAACCGGCAGTTTTCATGGTCTTTCTTGCTCCCGCTTTGGTGCCGCTTGTGGCTGACCGGATTTTGGGTCCCCAGCTATTGTGGGCCATTTGTTTTCCAGGTGCCAGAGAGGCCGAGTTTTGGCCATGCGGAACAAAGCTCTGCCTCTGCCCTAGTGCTTGTGATTTGAACTCATGCTTGCTTTGTGCGATAAGGGATGCGATAGTGGAACCAAGGGCCAGTGTCCAAAGAGGAATACCGTGTTGGGGGCAATCACTGTTTCTTTCCTCTCTTGGATTCACTTGCACCACACAGTTTGCTTGGCAAGGAGAGTGTTATGCCCCAGGCCATCGTGGATCCGGAACAAGTGCGACGCTTTGCCCAACTTTTGCGCAGATTCTCCGAAGAGCTGGAGCGTCAGATGCATTTGATCCAGAACCAGCTTCACAACTTGGGTTCCACCTGGCGCGATCAAGAACATCGCAAGTTCGCCGAGGAGTTTCAGCAACAGATGCTCTCCATGAGCAAGTTTGCCGAAAGCACGCAGGAGTATGCTCGTTTTTTGCTTCGCAAGGCCCAACGAGCCGAGGAATACTTGCGGCAGCGCTAGGCAGAGCCTGAGCGTGGGTGTTCGGGATGCAAGAGCAAGTTCAAGTCCGTTCCTTGGAAGCCATCGGGGAGTTCCGCTCCTCGTTGGTCACTTTTGCTCAAACAGCAACCAGTGTGCTTCAGCAGTGCGATGCCCTGGTGCTGCGGCTGGTCCAATGGGTGCAGCAGGACCAGTTGGAGTACTGGCAAGCAGAGTTTCGCCGCTCCTGGGACTTGGTGGCCCAAGCCCGAAGAGCCCTGGAACAGTGCCAGCAGCGCTACTTGGAGGGTCAACGCCCCACCTGCTACCAGGAACGCAAAGCCCTGGAAGCTGCCAAACGCTACACCCGACACGCCGAAGAAAAACTCCGGACTGTGCGGCGTTGGGGGACTCAAGTGCAGCAAATCTGGACCCAATATCGCGGCAGCACCCAAGACCTGCGCCAATTGTTGGAAGGGGAGATGCCCCGGTATTTGCAACTGCTGGATCGGCTGCTGGAGCAGTTGGAAAAGTACATTCAAACCGCTCCCCCGGCTCCCCAGCTTCCCCCTTCGGTGAGAACACAAGCCGACAGTGCGGGCACAGGCACGGCAGCAGCTTGGGACGCCCAGGTTTTAGAGGAGCTTTGGAAACAGGTGCCTCGGGGCGCGCAGCGCAAGCGGATTTTTCAGCAGCAGGGAGTGCTACCTTCTTTGGATGCGCTAGGCCAGGAGAACCAGAGCGATTCCCCCGAAGCTTTTCCACCCTGGACCAACGAAGCACAAACGCTTTGCCAACAGTTGGAACTGACCGCACAAGTGCCCCAAGGCCGTCAGTTTCTGGTGCTGATTCAGCACCCGTTGCCTGTGGTCATGCAGGCTCAGGTCCACTGGGTCGCATTGCGCACCCAGGGGGTGTTGGCACAGGATTCGGGCTGGACGGTGTTGAGCCCTCAAGGGCCCGATCGGCCTCAAGTGCTTCGGCTTGACAGGTGGCCTGGGCTTCCCGGCGGGCTTGCCTGGTTGGGGCTTCCCTCGGGAAGTGCGTGTCTGGTTGGCCCCCAGGGGTTGTTGGAAGTTTGGGACCGGCAGGGCAAGCGCCTCTGGAGAGCCCAACCCCCTTTGCCAGTTCACCAACCCAAGGAATCCGATCATGCACAATCTTCTGGCTGAGCTGGGAAGCGAAATGAGCCGACTGAAAAAGGCCCTCCGCACCTTGGAGGCCCGATGGAACTTCACCCGCCAGGATTGGGACGATGCCGTGGCCCGACGCTTTGAACAAAATCAACTAGAACTCACCTTCAAAGCGACCACCCGGGCCATAGAGGGGATCAACCAGACGATTCAGGCCCTGCGTCAGGCCGTGGAAGAGTGTTCCTGACCCTATTCCCCTTTGGGCGAGCATGAGCATGAACTTTCCGGCCCTCCAGAGCGGACCCTCCCTGGAATCCTTGCATCCTCAAGTGGTGCAAAGGCTGTTAGAAGAGCTGCATCAACTCTTTGCCCGGCGAAAAGAGTTGGAAGGGCAGCTCATCCCCCGGCTGGAAGAAGAACTCCACCGGCTCCAAAGCCAGTACCATCAGCAGCGGGAAACTCTCCAGCAGGAATATTTGCAACGCAAAGAACAACTGGAGACAGAACATCAGCACCAACTTCAACAGGCCCAGCATGACTTCCAACAAGCTCTCATCCAAGCCCAAACCACTTGCCAGCAACAGCTCCAACAGGCCCAGCACTCCTTTGAACAAGCACAACAAGAGGCCCAGGAGGAGTTTGAACAGTCCAAGTGGGAAATTGCCGCCTTGCTGGAAGCCCAAACCGATCACATTGAAGGCCAGGATGTAGCCACCCAAAGCCGGTTGGCCCAATGGGATCAGCTTTTTCATGAAGCCGAGAGCTTGGGCCAAAGCTACTTGCACCGGCATCGTATCACTCAGCCGGAGCTTCCCCCGGTCCAGTATCCGCCGGTCAGTGCCGAGCAACTGATCCCTTCTTTGCAACAAACGGCTCAGGCCGTAGAGCAGCTTCAGCAGGAGTTTTTGAAGGTGGCCAAGCGTCGGGGGCTGGGTGCGTTGGGCACGCTGGTATTGGCAGCCGGGTTTTGGGGCTTGGGAGCCTTAGCCCTGGGTTGGGTCCAGCAGTTTCAAGGATGGCTTTGGATTGCTCTTAGCGGAACTGCCGGGATGGGCTTGGCCCTGGTGGCTGCGGCGGTGTTTCGGGCCATCAGAACCGGAAAAATCCTGCAACACTACGAACAAATGATCACCCAAGCCCGCTGGGGAAAACACCTCTTGGAACTTGCCCGAGTCCGTTGGGAAAAGTTCCAGCAGCATCAGCTCGCCCACCGCCAAAGCCAGTACGAAAAACAACTCCAACGCCTCCAACGGCAACGCCAAGCCCGACTGGATAAAGCCGCTCAACGACGCGACGAGCAAATCCATCAGGCCCAATCCCAACTCCAACGCCAAACCCAACTCTTGGAACAACAACACCACCAACGCCTCCAAGAACTCCACTACCAACACCAACAAGCCTTGGAGGAACTCCAACAGTGGCACCAGCAGCAGTCCCAACAAGCTCATCAGGAGCTTCTCGGGCGCATTCGCCAACTCAAAGCCCAACTGTTGGAAGCCAAAGACGAGTTGGTGGGAGTGTGCTCCCAGGTGGAACAACTCCTGGCGGTTCAGGCCCGAAAGGTGTGCCAACAGGTGCAAGAGCAGTTTCCACCGTGGGAAGACCCCGGCTGGGAACAGTGGTCCGGGGGGACCGAGTCCACGGTGGCGGTGCCCTTGGGCACAGCTCAGGTGCGGTTGGATCAATGGCCCGAGGCGCTGCCTGAACACCAGGAACTGGCCCGACACTGGCCCGAGCTACTCCATCTGCCTGTGCTCTTTGCCCTGGAAGGACAGGCCGGGGTGCTTTATCGCCACACAAGCTCCGGCGCATCCGAAGCAGTGGAAAACATGCGGCAAGTGATGCTGCGGCTCTTGACCGGGCTTCCCCCAGGCAAGGTGCGGTTTACGATCATTGATCCGGTGGGACTGGGCGAAAACTTCGCCGCCTTTATGCACCTGGCCGACTACAACGAAGCCCTTGTCGGACGACGCATCTGGACCCAACGCAGCCACATTGAAAAACAACTGGCCGATCTGACCGAACACATGGAGCATGTCATTCAGACTTACCTGCGCAACCAATACGAAACCATTCAGCAATACAATGCCCAGGCAGGAGAAGTGGCCGAGCCGTATCGGGTGTTGGTGGTGGCCGGATTTCCGACCGCTTTTTCCGAAGCGGCGATCAGACGGTTGATGAGCATTTTAAGCTCTGGGCCTCGCTGCGGGGTGTTTGTGCTACTGAGCGTGGATGCCCAGCAGAAGCTCCCCCCGGGCTATCGCTTGCGCGATCTGGAGCAGCACTGCTTGGTGTTGCGTTGGCAGCAGGGGCAGTATCGGCTTCAGGACCCGTTGTGGGAACCGTTTGAGCTTCAACTGCACGCCCCGCCCGATGCGGAACGAATGCAGCAGCTTGTGCACCGCATTGGCCATCTGGCCCAGGGAGCCGGTCGGGTGGAGGTGCCTTTTGACTACCTGGAGCCCCGGCAGTGGTGGACTCAGGACAGCCGCCATGAACTGGTGGCCCCGTTGGGCCGAGCCGGTGCGACCAAACTGCAATACTTTCGCCTGGGACGCGACACGGCCCAGCATGTGCTGGTGGGAGGCAAGACCGGCTCGGGTAAGTCCAATCTGCTGCATGTGCTGTGCCTGAGTCTGGCCATGCGCTACAGCCCCGAGGAGCTAGAGCTTTACTTGGTGGACTTCAAAAAAGGAGTGGAGTTCAAACCCTACGCCAGCGGCCAACTCCCTCATGCCCGAGTGGTGGCCATCGAAAGCGAACGCGAGTTCGGCATCTCGGTGCTTCAGCGCTTGGACGAGGAGCTGCGCCGCCGAGGAGACCTGTTCCGTGCCCAAGGGGTTCAAGACTTGGCCAGCTATCGCAACGCCACCGGCGAAAAGCTGCCGCGTGTGTTGCTTTTGGTGGATGAGTTCCAGGAGTTTTTCACGCGCGACGATGCCTTGGCCCAACAGGCTTCCCTGCTGCTGGATCGCTTGGTGCGGCAAGGGCGAGCCTTTGGGATACACATCCTTTTGGGCTCTCAGACGCTGGCAGGGGTGTTTTCCCTGGCTCGGGGTACCTTGGGCCAGATGGGCGTGCGGATTGCCTTGCAGTGCAGCGAAACCGATGCCAGCTTGATCCTCAGCGAAGGCAACACCGCTGCCCGACTCCTTTCCCGACCTGGAGAAGCCATCTACAACGATGCCGGCGGGCTGGTGGAAGGCAATCAACCGTTTCAAGTCGCGTGGCTTCCCGAGCACAAGCGCCAAGAGGTGCTTCAGCGCCTGGACCACTTGGCCCAGGAGCAGCTAGGTGCCCGAAGACCCCCAGGGCCCATCGTGTTTGAAGGCGCCGCTGCGGCCCGGTTGGAAAACAACGCTCCACTGCAAGCTCTGTTGGAACAGAGCCGATGGGAACAAGAGCCGAGGGTGTATCGGGCGTGGCTGGGCGAACCGGTGGCCATTCGTCCCCCGCTTGCGGTGCCGTTTGCTGCCGAGTCGGGGAACCATCTGCTCCTGGCCGGTTATCAGCCCGAGGCCGCCTTGGCCATGTTCACCTCGGCCCTGATCAGCCTGGCTGCCCAAGGGCCACCGGATCAGGAACACGAACCGGGAGTGCGGTTTACCATTCTGGACGGCACACGGCCCGGGGAAAAATCCGCCGGATGGTTTGAAACCTTGGCTGCTCATCTGCCCCAGGAAGTCCAAGTGGCCCAAGGCCCCGCCGGTCAAGAACTCCTGGCCCAAGTGGCTCAAGAAGTCCAGCGTCGCCAAGACCAGGCCGGGACGCTGCCCCGGTGGTTCGTCTTCATCTACCACTTGGCCCACCTCCGCTACTTGCGACGCACTGAAGATGACTTTGGGTTTGGCTCCCTGGGGGAGGAGAAGGCCCCTTCGCCTTGGAACCACTTGCAAACGGTGCTTACGCAAGGGGCTTCTGTGGGTGTGCATGTGGTGCTGTGGTGCGATGCTCCCCATGTGTTGCAGCAAACCGTGGATCGCCAATTGCTTCGTGAGTTTGATCGTCGGGTGGTGTTTCAGATGGGAGCGGACGATTCCAGCGGGCTGATAGAAACGCCGGAGGCCAGTTCGTTGGGGCTTTATCGGGCTTTGTACTTTGATCAGGAAAGTGGCACGCTGGAGAAGTTCCGCCCCTATCAGCTTCCAGAGCCTTCCTGGCTTCAGCAGGCTTTGCAACACTTGCAACGGCGAGGCTGGTAAGACCACTTCAGCTAGGAAGACACTCCAGCCGATTGGGACGAGGAGACTTGCTCCGTGGAACCATAGGTGCTTTGCCAGGCTTCGCGCAGAATCTGGCTCACTGTGGCCCAAAGCCCTGGGCTGATCGTCTGCCGATAAGGAGAGTCCGGCGGCAACTGCTCCATAAGCCGCCGATGGGCACGACCCAAGTTGTGATAAGGAAGCGAAGGGAACAAATGATGCAACGCATGATAGCGCAACCCCACCGGGGCCCAAAGCTCTCCCAATAGCCAATTGTTCGGATAGTTGACCGAATCCAGAAGTTGATCTACGAAGCTCACTTCGTGGCCTGTGAACCGATAGCGATGGGCTCCCACGGTGCGAATGGCATTGAGCATCAACACGCCCACGGCAGTTAAGTAAACTTGCAGCAACCATTTCAGAGGCAACACTCCTGCCACCAGCAGCCCGCACAATGTCCACCCATAGACAAAACACCCCGCCTCTTGCAGCCGCCACCAGCGAAGCTCTTTACCAGTGGGTTCAGGCCGGACATAACGAGGATTGATCACCATGCTGGATGCGTGGCGAAACACCCAGTGGCGCAAAGGGCCTTCCCACCAAGTCAACGGAGTCAACACCAGAAATCGGATCACCGCCAAGGGAGGCAAGATGAAGCTCTGGGCCAGATAGAGAAACACATGCACCGGATGGCTTCGGGCCAGTGGCAGATATTCGCCGTCTTCCCGAGTGGCGTAGTGTTTGCGCATGTGGTGATGGGCATGGGTGCGGTACAAGAACGAAGGCAAAAGAAACGGGATACCGGTGAACAGATTCCACGCCAGTGTGAACCCCGGCACAGAGCCAGGCCGAAAATGCACAATCTCGTGAATAAAAAGCACTGCCCGATAAAACGCCACGCACGATATCCCAAAGAACATCACCACCAAGGCCCAACGAAACGCCGGATGGTGCCACCCGATTGAGCTTTGAATCCAGGCGATCAAATGGCCCCGATGCACCGCTCCAAAGGCCACCATCCCCACCACCAGAGACACCAGCCAATCGGTCCAGTAAATCCAGGGGCGGTGGCGAAACAAGTCGGCAACGATCTTTCGGGCCTGAGTGAGTGAAAAGTCTTCGGCGCGGTGGGCGCGGTTCATAGGATTAGAGCCTGTGCATAAGGTGGGAAAACTTTTCAGACCTTTGTCTCCATAATACCTAAAAACCCGGTTCCTCTTGAACCACCCCCCCTGAGCATCGGCAAATTTGCCCTCTGCTTCAGAGACGAACTGCCCTGGAAACCCAGACCGTCGAGGCTCCTTCCGAGCTTTTGGTTGTTTGCGACCTCTGGGAAAGGCTGGTTGTTCTGGATGGATGAGTTGTTTTGAGAAAATAAGTGTAATGGCGTGTCTTTGGCAAAAGAATAATGTGCGTTATTAGCGATAAATGGGGTAGAAGGGTAATTCAAGAAGGCTTTTCTCCTGGGATAACGCTAAGGGTTGCGTGTCAGCCGAGGTCAGGCGTCTGTTGGCCATGCGATCGGGCCAGCGGAGTTCGCTTCCCTCCGCATGCTTACCTGGGTCGGCGCGGCCCGATGGCATGGGCCACAGGCCGCCTGCCCTCGGTGGCTTCCACAAGTGCTTGTTGAACACTAGCGGCCAGAGGTCCAATATCCGATTCGGACCGCTGCTGGCCAAGCAGATCTGCCGGGAGTATGATGCCCAAGAAGTGCTAGCTCGGGCGGGCAGCACGGCGGATTTCTGCTTTCTGGAGCCTCGGTCATGTCGGAACATGAACCTGCCCCGGAGTTTTGTCTCCGTTGCAGTGTCCCCATCCAGCCCGGACGAGGCCTGCACTACGAAGTGCTCGTGCTGGCCGTGGCCGATCCCTACCCTCCTGTCTTGACCGAAGAAGACCTCCAACAAGATCTCCAACAGCAGTGGAAACAGCTCTTGGCCCAACTCCAGCACCTCTCTCCACTGGAGGCCCAGCACCAAGTGTATCGCCAATTGCGGTTCCCCTTGTGCCAACGCTGCTTTCAGCAGTGGATTGAAGATCCCACCGGCCATTTGGACAGCCAGTGAAGGTTGCGATGAAGACCAGGATGATCGGTGCAGGAGGGAGGTTTCATCCGGGTCCAGGAGAACACTGGGGAAGTTGAATCTTGTGGCAAGCTCATCAGTTGGACCGGATGGAAAAGAGAGTTGCCGACTGCTGAGGATTCAACTGGGATTGACAGCAATTTTGATTGCCAAGGGAAAGGGCATTTTGGCAAAATCTACAAGGGCATTTCTCGTTCAGGAGGAGGTGCGATGAGTGCCTGGGGGATGATTTTGGTAGCAAGTTGGGCAGGAGGGCTCCCGCT
>JAJRRR010000392.1 GCA_024279285.1 Planctomycetota bacterium | reverse complement strand
GCCACCAGGGCCACGGCGTCGTTGAACTGCCGACGCACCCAGGCCACCAAAGGCACCACCACCAGCGTGCCCACTATCACATTGAACCACTTGCCCACCGTCCAAGCTGGCCATCCCCACTTCCAACACCAGGCCAAAAACACCACAAAGGGATTGATGGTGTATTCCTGGTCTTTGAGTTCTTGGGGAGGCTGGTCCAAGCGCTGAGCCAGGGAAAGGAAGTAGGCTCCGTCGGGACAGGGGATTTCGTTTTTCCAAGCGACCACCGCTCGGGGGATCAAGGTTATCAGGAGCAAAAGCCCGATGATCCCAATTCCCCGAGGGCCGGTTAACAATTTTCCCCGAGCCCAGATGGGACCCAGCTCTTTCATCTGCCCCCGACTCCGACCCTCTGCCGTTTCTGAACGAATTGTCATGGTCCTTGAGGCACTCCGTGCCTGGGGGACGAAGCATGCTCCCTTGGTCCAAGGCCCCTCAAGCTAGCCGTGCCGGATTGAACGGGTCAAGTCACATCTGCATCCCTCTGCAAGCAGAGCAATCGTGTTTGGGAAAAGTGCCCAAAAGTGTGGCTTGCCACGAAAAGACACGGCTACAGGCAGATTTTGCAGAATTACTTTTTTGAAGATGATTCTGACGGAGTTGCGACTGGAAGTTTAGTAAAGCTGCCAGCGGATTGCTCTTGACCCCAGAGCGGTGAGCCGAAGAAGGTGATTCTTCTCAAGGTGGCATGGACTTCATTCCAAATTAGGGAAACCTTCTATGAGTCCTGAGCACTCTACCGGCGTAGCGTGCAGCGAGCATGCTATCACCCCTCCAGGGGGAGAAATCCGGTTCTTTCACACGGCCATTGCTCCTCGGTGTCAGGAGTTGGTGGCTCAGGTGCTTCGTTCCACCTGGGTGGGCGAGGGCCCAATGGTCCGGGAGTTTGAACGCCAGTTGTCCACCTGGGGGCTGGCTCACCCCGTGGCAGTCAACAGTTGCACGGCAGCGTTGCACTTATCGCTGTTGGCGGCGGGGGTGGGCCCTGGAGACGAAGTAATCCTGCCCCCTCAAACTTTCATCGCCACCGGCATGGCCGTGCTGGCCACCGGCGCCCGGACGGTCTTCGCCGACATTGATCCCAACACCGGAAACCTCAACCCTGATGATCTCCCTCGGCGAATCACGGAGAAGACCCGGGCCATTGTGGTGGTTCACTGGGGCGGGCTGCCTGCTCCCCTGGATCGCATCTTGGAGTTTGCCCAGGCTCATCGTTTGACGGTCATTGAGGACGCTGCACATGCTTTTGGAGCCAAGTGGGACGGGCGGCCCGTGGGAAGCATCAGCCCCTTTACCTGCTTCTCTTTCCAGGCCATTAAGCACTTCACCGCAGGCGACGGGGGAGCGGTGTGTTGTCCGGATCCGGAACTGGCCGCTCAAGTGCGGCGGCGGCGGTGGTTTGGGATAGATCGGGATCGGGTGCAACGCAATCGCTTCGGGGGGCGCCTGTTGGCCGTAAGGGAGCTTGGACTCAAGTACCACATGAACGACCTGGCAGCCGCCGTGGCCCTGGGCAACCTGGAGGCATTCCCTCCTCGGCTCAAACGCCGCCAGCAAATCGGCGCGTGGTATCGTCGGGAACTGGCCGATGTGCCCGGACTGCGCCTGCTGGAGCTTTCCCCTCAGGCAGAACACGCCTATTGGCTTTTTACGGTTCGGGTAGAAGATCGGGCCGGATTCGTGGAAAAACTGGCCCAACACGGCGTGCCCACCTCTATGGTGGACACCCGCATTGACACCAATCCCGTCTTCGGCCAATCTCCCCAACAACTGGACTCCCTCCCCGGACAAAAAACCTTTGAATCCGAGCAAATCTCCCTGCCGGTGCACGATGCCCTCACGGACGAACAGGTGGAATACATCATTCGGGTCATTCGCTCGGGGTGGTAGTAGATCGGGCATCGGGCACAGTGGCCCAGCAGCTCGCACAGCAGATGCGGTGGCTAAAAACCTAGAGTCTTTTTAGCCCCCTTGAGCCACGGCACATATCCGGTGGCGTTGACCCGAATGCTCCACAGCTTGTGCCCGGCGGTGATGTAAAGTGTGCGCAGATCCGGGCCACCAAAGCAGCAATTGGTGACCATGTCCTCCGGCACCCGAATGAAGCCCAGTTGTTTCCCCTCGGGACTGAGGATGTAGATTCCCGCGGGGAACTTGGTCGTGGTGGTGGGGGTGGGCAAGATGGTGCCCGCCGCCACATACAACCGCCCTTGAGTGTCCACGGCCATCCCGTCTCCGCCACGACCAGGACTGAAGTCAAAAATGGCCTTCTGAGTGCTCAAATCCACCGAACCATCCTCACGCAATCGAAACCGCCAGATTTTGCGATTCCCTTGCAAGGTCAGGTTGTCGTTGTCCACCACATAGAGCCACTTTTCGTCCGGGGAGAGGGCGATTCCGTTGGGCCGGACTACTTCGTGGGCAATGATTCGGGTCAGAGAGCCGTCGGGATCAATGCGATACACCCCTTCCACGATGCGGCCATGCTCGTCGGTCATTTCCAGGTCGTTCCGAGGGCCATAGCGAGGGTCGGTAAAGTAGATTCTCCCGCGGCTGTCAATGGTCAGGTCGTTAGGGGAGTTGAGCCGTTTGCCTTGGTAGTGGCTGGCCAGCACCGTGATGGTGCCGTCGTGTTCGGTGCGCGTGACGCGGCGATTGCCGCCTTCCCAGCCGCCCTCGCACGCTATCAGCCGACCTTGGTGGTCAAAAATCAGCCCGTTGGCCCGACCCGAGGGAAAACGATACACATGCAACTGTCCCTTGGGATCCACACGCAAAATGCGATTGTTGGTCACATCGCTGAAGAACACATTGCCCGAGGGGTGCCACACCGGCCCTTCGGTAAAAGCAACCAACTGAACCGGCTGGGCCGTAGCCCCCGGCGGAACTATCTGCTCAGCGCCCACTGGAGTTGCCACCAGCAACGCGGCGGCCGCGCAAAACACCGTCCAAGCGCTCTTTTCCCTCGCCTGCATGGCCAAACCTCCCAGATGAAACCATCAATTTGCCCACGGAGACTATCCTACTTGCCCTCAGGATGGTGTGGCCAGGATATTTCGTCCTTCGGCAGGCGCTTGGCGGCTTGCGAGCTGCGACTTGCGGTGCCGGGAAAGGATTGCGGATATTGGTTTCGGCGCGTGAGTGCAACGGAGGGTGTGTTCTCCTAACTCCACTTCTGCGGCTGAAGCCGCAGGCTCGCCATCCGCTATTGTCTGCTCGCAGCTTGCTTTCTTACTTCCATCCCCAAGCTATCATCTCCCCCATCCCCTACTGGCCGGAGGCGGAAAGCAGCAAGGTTTGGGCAATGGTGAAGTAGATGATGATTCCGGTCACATCCACGAAGGTGGCCACAAAGGGTGTAGAGGCATAGCCGGGATCCATTCCAAATCTTCGGAAGAACAAGGGCAGCATGGAGCCTACCAAAGTGCCCCAAAGGCAGATCGCCGCCACGGACAAGGCCACCACCTGGGCCAGCCGCCAAGTGCTGATTCCGTCCAGGACCGACTCAGGAGTAAACAGTGCCCGAACAAACGCAATCGCTCCCAGGGTCAGTCCCAACGCCATGCCCATGAGAAGCTCGTGTCGGAGCACTCGGGCCCAATCGCGCAGTCGCACCTGGCCCAATGCCAAAGCCCGCGTCACCAGCGTGGCGGCCTGCGAACCGGAGTTACCTCCGGTGGAAATACAAAGCGGCACAAAAAGCGCCAAGGCCGTGACGGCTTTGATGGCCGATTCAAAATGAGCCAATGCGGTGAAGGTGAACAACTCGGCGATAAACAAACAGGACAGCCATACCGCCCGACGCTCCCAAACACGAGTAAACGGGGCTTCCAGATAGTTCTCTTCCATCGGGGCCACGGCGGCCATGTGCAGAGCGTCTTCGGTGGCTTCTTGGGCCAAAACGTCCAGCACATCGTCGTGCGTGATAATTCCGACCAGGTGGTTTTGCGAATCCACCACGGGCAAAGCCAACAGGTCGTATTTGGCCAGCACCTGGGCGGCTTCTTCCTGGTCCTGATCCACGCGGACCGAAATCACCTCACTTTGCATGATTTCGTCAACCAGTTGGTCCGGCTGGGCCAGGAGCAGTTCCCGAAGCGAAACCAGTCCCACCAGGTGGTGATAGCGGTCCAGCACATACACATAGTAGATCGTCTCACACTCGGAGGCTTGTTGGCGGAGTTGTTCCAGGGCCTGGCCGACGGTGACATGGGCAGGAATCCAGGCAAAATCGGTGGTCATGACTGCCCCGGCACTGTGCTCCGGATAAGAGAGCAAGTGCCGGATGTCCCGACGGTCCGAAGGCCGCACCAGCGGGAGGAGCTGTTCTACTTGGGCTTCGTCCAGTTGCTTGAGCAGGTCCACGCGGGCGTCGTGGGGCATGGCTTCCAGCAGTTGGGCCACGCGCTGCGGGTCCCCCTCGCGGACCATCTGGACTTGCTTGGGCAGGGGGAAATAACTGAACACCTCCGCCTGGCGCGGCACCGGTGCGTAGCTGAGCAGCTCCCAAGTCTCCTGGCTGGACAGCCCTGCCGAAAAATCAGCCAAAGTGGCCGGATGGAGTTCTTCCAATATCTCCTTCAACCCTTTTTCGTCCCGAGTTTGGAGCATCTCCTTCAGCTCCGGCAAGACCAAAGGGTTGTACATCATGGCCACTTTCTCCTCAAAAGCACTGGAAGGCGGAGGCAAAGGAGGCAGGTGGGTTGGCTCTCGGGCCGGGAATCCCTTAAATATGGCTTGCAATCTCCCCGGTGCGAAGTGCAACCTGAGCGGTTTTTCCCGTGGTTTGGAACTTTATGGGTAATGGGAGTGATTGGCTTGGATGTAGGCGGGGCCAACTTGAAGCTGGCTACCCTGGAAGGGGTGGCCCGATGTATGCCCTTTGCCTTGTGGAAACACCCTCAGCAGCTCGCCCAAGCTTTGGCCCAACTGCTGGATGGCATTTCAGGTTCTTGCCTGGCCGTGACGATGACCGGCGAGTTGGCCGATTGCTATCCGACCAAGGCTGCCGGAGTCGTTCACATTTTGCAATGTGTTCAAGAAGTCTGGAGCGGCCCGATGCTGGTCTATCGCACCGATGGCACCTGGTGCTCGCCTGCCCAGGCTCAGCAGGAGCCTTGGCAGGTGGCGGCTTCCAACTGGCACGCTTTGGCCCAACTGGCCCAACAGCTCTCCGGTTGGTCTTCGGGCATGCTGATAGACATCGGCTCCACCACCACGGATTTGATCCCTTGGCACCAGGGGGAGATTTGTCCGGTGGGCTGGGATGACCCGGGTCGGCTGGCCAGTGGGGCGTTGGTTTACTTGGGCGCGCTTCGCACCCCGATTTGTGCCTTGGTGGAAAGCCTCCCGTGGCAAGCGCAGCAGGTGCCGGTGGCTGCGGAAGTGTTTGCTACCAGTTGGGATGTTTATTTGCTCTTGGGGGAATTGCCCCCGCAACCTGAACGGACCGACACGGCCGACGGACGCCCGGCTACCGTCCAAGCCGCCCATGCCCGAGTGGCCCGACAAATCTGCGCCGACTCCACGGCTGTAAGCCTCACTGAAGCCCAAGCCATGGCCCGATGGGTCCACGGGAAAATCCTTCACCGTTTGGCCGAAGCCTTTCGTCGGCTCAGCAGCCGCTTTTTGCCTTCAGGACATGGGGTGGTGGTGAGCGGTTCGGGAGAGTTTCTGGCCCAAGCCCTGTTGCGCCACTTGGACCACTCGGGGCCGGTGCTTTCCCTGGCCCAGCGGCTAGGTCCGCAACTTTCGGCCGTTGCACCGGCTTTTGCTGTGGCCAAACTAGCAACCCAACAGCTATGAGCCAGCCCCAAGTTGTTCCAGTGGTGGTCAAGGTGGGTGGAAGCCTGTTTTCCCAGCCAGGCTTTGCCCAACGGCTGAACCGCTGGCTGGGAGAGCAGCCCCCTGCTCACTACTTGCTTTTCTCCGGCGGCGGGGAGTTGGTGGATGTGCTGCGGCGGTGGCACGCCCTGCATGGGTGGAAGCAGCGCGATTCCCACTGGGCGGCTGTGCGCGCCTTGGGAGCCAACGCCTGGATGCTGCACGCTCTGGTGCCGGGAAGCCTTTGGCTGAGCTGGCCAGAGGAGTTCTACACATGGGCTGGAGAGAGGGCCAAAGTGGGGGGAGTTCGCGTGGGAGTGTGTGATCCTTGGAATTGGGTTCATCGGACCAATTGGGGGTGTTCGGTTCCGGATTTGCCCCAGAGCTGGAACACCACCAGCGACTCTCTGGCTGCCTGGGTGGCTGCCAAGCTGGAAGCCCAAGCTGTGGTGCTGCTCAAATCCGCCCCTGTTCCTCCCTCGCTTGCTCAAGCCACCCGGGAAGGTTATGTGGACCCGGTGCTGGAGAAGTTTTGGAACCAACTCTCCAGGCGGCCTCGGCTCCTTGCAGTGCATCTGACCGACAAGCCCCAGGCGGTAGAATGGTAGCGCCGCGGTAAGCTGTCCCATTGCTATCTTTCAGGAGAGCCAGATGAGTTCCGACCGAGTGTACGATGCTTTGCTTTTGGTTTCATTTGGAGGGCCAGAGGGGCCTGAGGAAGTGATGCCTTTCCTGCGTCGGGTGACCCGAGGACGGCGCGTGCCTGCGGAGCGACTCCAGGAAGTGGCCCAGCACTATTATCACTTCGGTGGAGTCAGCCCGATTAACCACCAATGCCGGGAACTGTTGGCTGCCCTGAAGCGTCGTTTGGTCCAAAGGGGCGTGGAGCTTCCCCTTT
>JAJRRR010000391.1 GCA_024279285.1 Planctomycetota bacterium | reverse complement strand
CTCCGGTGCTGGCAGAAGGGGAGGAGCTCGAGGAAGCCAATCGGGCAGGCTGGGCAGGGGAAGGATCGGTCAGCGCCACCAGAACACTCAACACCATCAGCAGCCCATACGGCATGCCCAGCTCAAACATGGCCACTTCCTCCCCGTCCTCCCGCTCGCAGATCCAGTTATAGACTGCCGCAGCTACCTTCACGGCCGCGGCAATCCCTGCACTGCCGACGATCAAGATCAAAATCGCGGAGGTCCAACGCAGCGCCGTGGGAGACATATTGGCCAGCTTCTCACCCACCAAAGCCACCACGACGGCCATCCCTACCACAAGCAGCACCAGGATCACCCCGTTGACCACCAAAATGGCCACCCGACCCAGCAGAAATGCCAACAGTGCCTTCACCACATCCGGCATCCACGGTGTGCGCAGATACCAGCCCAAAAAATAAAGAATCGGAAACACCGCATTGAGAATCAGCAGGATCATCAACAATATCTGAACAATGGTCAGAATCAGATGCAGAGTTTCCATGTTCGCTCCCCCGGCAAAAGCCCCTGGAAATTGCCAGCCCCTTTGACCGGCAATAGTTACGGATTCTCCTAGTTTAACAGCCCTTGAGATCCAAGCAAATTTGATTTTTTCGGTCTTTTTCCCTACACGGGAGAGAGCCTGCTTTGCGCTTGGCTTGCAGCGGAGCAAGGCTTACAATCCGACCCACCTTTCCCCAGGCAAGGAGGCCCGGGCATGCATCCCGTGCGGCAATTAAAACAATTGCTCCTCCTGGCCCAACAGGCCGGATACCAGATCCGCCAAGAATGGCTGGAAGGGGTCAGCTTTGCCGGATGCCGATTGGGAGGGCGCAAGCTGCTGTTTGTGGACCTGGCCCTGGAAACCCCCGAACAGGTGGAACAAGTGGCCCAAGTCCTCCTCAGTGATCCTGAAGTGGATCAACATCGGTTGGCTCAAATTTTAGGTTCTTCAGACAAACAAGCCGCGTAGCTTTTCACAAGGAGAATGCAAGCTGTGGCCGATCAATCCTTGCCGTCGCTTCAGGAACAAGTGGCCGTGGTGACCGGCGGAGGCAGTGGGATCGGAGCGGCTGTGGCGGTAGCTTTGGCCCAAGCCGGGGCCCGCGTGGCCATAGGCGGACGCCGCCTGGAACAGCTCCAGCAGGTCCAGCTCCGCTCCCCTGAGGCTATTCACCCTCACCGGCTGGATGTGGCCGACCGCACAAGTGTTAACGAGTTCTTCTCCTGGACCGAAGAAACCCTCGGTCCTGTGGACATCCTGGTCAACAGCGCCGGGGTAAACATCCCGCGCCGCTCCATGCAAGAACTTGCCCCTGAGGATTGGGACCGGTTGCTCCAGATCAACGCCACCGGGGCTTACAACTGCATGCATCGGGTGTTGCCGGGGATGCGAGACCGGGCTCGGGGAACGATTGTCAACATCAGTTCCATAGCAGGCAAACGGCCCGGCCCTTTGGGCGGCGTGGCCTATAACGCATCCAAGTTTGCCATGACCGCCTTGGGACTTTCGGTAGCTGCTGAGGAAGCCACCCGAGGTATCCGCATCTGCAACATCTACCCGGGCGAAGTGGACACCCCCATCCTGGAGCAACGGCCCACCCCCGTCAGCGAAGAACATCGCCGCCGGATTCTGCAACCTGAAGATGTGGCCCAAGCCGTCTTGCTGGTCGTCTCCCTTCCCCCTCGGGCCCATGTGGTAGAGCTGGTCATCAAGCCCACCACTCAGGTGTACTACTGAGTCCTGGGTCCTGGGCGAGCCCGCAGCTTTAGCTTTAGCTGCGGGAGGCTTGAGGGGATGGGGTGGTGGAGGGATGCGGAAAAACCGTGCCTCCACTTGCACTCCAGTGCCGAACCAAGAATCGGCGCCGACCTTCATGCACCGCAGTCGCAGGACGCAAAGCCACCCGACGCAGGATGCACTTGCTGGTCGCGTCCTTCAGCTTTCGCCTTGGAAGTGCTTTGGTTGAGTTTAATCAGTCGGACTTTCCGCCGCTTGGACTGAAAACTTCCACAGTGCTTTCATGGACCGCACGAACAGTCCTTGTGGAGTCAGAGCCGGGGAGGCCAACACGCGCTGTTGAAAATCGTAGCGGTCCAGCACTCGGGGTCGGGCTTTGCCTTGGGGGAGCTGGATCACCTGGCCTAGCCCGTCCTCGCTCACGGCGAACAATCGTCCTCCGCCCACCACCGGTGTGGCCCAAAACCGCTGCCCTCGCAAGCGGAACTGCCACAACACCTTGCCCGTGGCCAGGTCTCCCGCAGCCAACACGGTGCGTTTGATCACAAGCACTTGGTCGTCCACGACCACCGGGCTGGGGTCCGAAGGTGCCAAGCGATTAGAGCGCCAGAGGCGCTTTTGCCTAGGAGTTCCTGGGTGGGTCAGGTACATCAGGCCCGAACCACTGGGCACCAGCAGCCCTTGCTTCAAAGGGGTGCAGGAGGGAATGGTCCGGCAGCCCAAGGGTTCGCTCCACACCACATGACCTCCGTCCGGATCAATGGCGGCCAGCGACTGGCTGCATTGGACCACCACCAGAGGGTCTCCGGTTCGGGGATCGCGCCACGCTACCGGACTGGCCCAATTGGCCCGACGAGGGCGAGGGACCATCCAGCGAGTTTGGCCCGTGTGGCGATCCAATCCGGCCACAAACGACTCCCCCTGGCACTCTACCTGGACCACCACCACCGGCCCCACTATCACCGGTGAGGCCGCCAGTCCTATATCGTTGGCCGCCGTGGGATGGTCATAGGTGAGCCCTCGCAACCACCGCAGATTGCCCTCCAGGTCCAAGCACACCAGATCGTTGGAGGAGAACAAGGCATAGACAAGCTCCCCGTCGGAGCAAGGGGTGTTGGCCGCCACGGCGCTTGAAGGATGACAAAGCGTGCGTCCCGTGGCCCAATACTGCCGATGCCATAGCAGCTTTCCTTTCCGAGCGTCAAAACACAACACATGCAGCCGATCCTGCAAAGGCCCGCTGGAAGCAGTTACGATCACACGCCCTTGAACCACGATGGGACTGGAAGCTCCCCGGCCGGGAAGCGGAACTTGCCAGCGCAGGTTCTCGTCCAAAGGGGCAGGCACCTGGACTTGAGAAACCGGGTTGTGCCCCGGCCCGCGAAACTGAAGCCAATCCGCTCCCGGAATCAAACACAACACCGCAAGTGCGAAAACCACTGTTGCTGTGCGTCGGAACATCGCTTGCTCCTTGCCGTGGAAGTTTTTTGGGGGGAAGTTTGCTTGAGGGAAGAGGGGTGAACCTTTAGGGACGGTCGGTGGAGAGGATGGCTCCGCCAGTGCGATCGCACACGCGCAAGCGGAACTGCCATCCTTGGGCCCAAGGTTCGGTCTGCTCGTTCTGGCAGCACTTGACCAGGATGATGTTCTTCCCTCGCCGCAGTTGTCCGCGACCGATGTACTGATCGGTGCGTTGCCCGGCGTGGTAAACCTCATAGGAACCCAGCAGCTTTCCGTTGAGCCAGAACTTGACGGCACAGTCGCTGGTGACGCGGATGTCCACCTCTTGGTCCCGATCGCTGTAAAAGATCGCGGCCGCATAGGCCACCGCTCCCATGTGCTTGCCCAAGGCTTTGTTCAAATCCACCCGACCGTTGGCTTCGGTGGTGGTGTAGTCAATCCAACGCACAGGACCCACTTTACCCTGATAGGTGGCCGAGAAATCAATCTCGCGTTCAGGCGGATAGGGGATGGGAAAGCCTTTTTTGTTGGTGTTGTCAAACGGGCCGATGAGTTTCCAGCGGAGGATGTATCCGAAGTGTCGGGCCAGATCTACCTTCTGGCCCCATTGGCTGAGCTTGTCGGCCAGCAGGCGCACCTGGTCCTCATCGCGTGCGTGGTGGAGAGCCGCTTGGGCCAGACGGATCAACTCCTGGCGTGGAGCACCGGCTTTTTCTTTTTGCCGCAGTTGTTCGATTCGCAAAGCGATGGCTTCGCGGCGCAGTTCCACACTGGGGTCGTCGGCAAAAGAGGGGATCATGGCCTGAGCCTTTTGCGGCCACCAGCGGCCCAACAGCTCCCAAGCCAATCGTCTGGCCCGGGGAGCGTGTCGGCGTTGGCGAATAAACTCCACCAAGGCCTTTTGGTTCGGAGGTTGCGAGGTCCGGTCGGCAAGCGTTTCCACGGCTGAGCGAATCCAGTTGGCTGCCAGCGGCTCAGCGCGGTCCAAGGCTTCCAACAGCGGCAAGATGGTCTCTGGGCCCTGGCGCACCAATTGCTCCCAGGCTCGGGCAGCTTCCACATTCCCCTGCCCGCGGCCTCCAACGGCCAAGAGGGTTTCAATCCATTGCTGGGTCTTTTGGGGAGGAGCTGCCCAAACGAGCCCCACCAACACCAACCACGCCACGCAGCCACTAAGCCGTGGGGTTCGCATAGCCATCCACCTTCAATAAAGCAGTGGCCCAGTCTGAAAAAAGCCTGCCTTGCTTCGGACCTGTGATTTTACGACGAGCCTGGGGAGGTGGGAACCACTTTTGTGGCATCCGGGCATGCCGCTGCAAACGAGCCGATCAAACCTTTGTTTTCCGAGCAGAGAAAGTGGCGAAAAAGCTCTGGCCCCAGCCCCCCTGATGTGCCAAAGTGACAATCCAACTGTGCGAAGGTGCGCGGGCAAGATATACTTGGAAAAAGTCCGATTTTTTCTTGGAGGAGCTGTCCGTGTGGGAGCGAGTGCGGCTGGTGGGGCTGGTGGTCCTGATCGTGTTGGCAGTGCTGTTGGTGCTGCAGAACCTTTCTTCCGTGTCGTTGACCCTTTTGGTCGTTGAAGTTCCGGTCCCGCTACCCCTGTTGCTTTTGGTAGTCTTCGGCGTCGGATTTGCAGTAGGATGGTTTGCCCAGTGGCGGCGCCGCAAGTCGTAATTGCAAGTCGTAATTGAGTGCAAGTCGTAGGTGAGTGTCTGACCGTGAGTCTCCCATTGCAAGGAGGCTTCCGATGTCTCCTGGTTCTGCGGTGGATTTGAGTGTTTATGGGATTCATGTCAAACAAGTGCTTCGCAACCCGGCTCCTGCCCGACTGTATGAGGAAGCCATCCAGGAAGACGGTTGCCGAATTGCTTCCAGTGGGGCATTGATTGCCCGAAGCGGACGACGCACCGGACGCTCTCCGGCCGACAAGCGCATCGTGGAGACCGAGGATGTTCGGGACGATGTATGGTGGGGGGAGGTGAATATTCCCATTGACGGGCACACTTTCCTGGTGAACCGCCAGCGGGCAGTGGACTTTCTCAACACTCGGCGGAAGCTTTATGTGATTGACGCTTTTGCCGGCTGGGATGTGCGTTATCGGCTCAAGGTGCGTGTGATCTGTGCTCGGGCCTATCATGCCTTGTTTATGCACAACATGCTCATCCGTCCCACCGCCCAGGAATTGGAGGAGTTTGGAGAGCCGGATTTTGTGGTGTTCAACGCAGGCCCCTTCCCTGCTAACCCTTACACCCCCGGCATGACCTCCACCACCAGCGTGGACATCTGTTTCCACCATCGGCAACTGGTCATCCTGGGCACCGAGTACGCCGGCGAGATGAAAAAGGGCATCTTCACCGTGATGCACTACCTGATGCCCAAGCAAGGGGTGCTTTCTATGCACTGCTCGGCCAACCAGGGGCCGGCGGGGGATGTCACGCTGTTTTTTGGTCTTTCCGGAACAGGAAAAACCACCCTCAGCTCCGATCCCAAGCGGCAGCTTATCGGTGATGACGAACACTGCTGGACCGACGAGGGAATCTTCAACATCGAAGGCGGCTGCTATGCCAAGTGCCTGGGCCTGGACCCGGAGAAAGAACCTTTGATCTATCAGGCAATCCGCTTTGGCACAGTGCTAGAGAATGTGGTCTTTGATCCCCATACGCACGAGGTGGACTTTCACAGCGACGCAATCACGCAGAACACCCGAGCGGCTTATCCGTTGGAGTTCATTCCGGGGGTCAAACTTCCAGCAGTGGCCGGGCATCCGCGCCATGTGATCTTTTTGACTTGTGATGCTTTTGGAGTGATGCCGCCGGTGAGTCGCTTGACCCCGGAACAGGCCATGTACCACTTCATCAGTGGCTATACGGCCAAGGTGGCTGGCACCGAGGTGGGCGTAAAAGAACCCAAAGCCACCTTCTCCACCTGCTACAGTGCCCCGTTTCTGGTCTGGCACCCGACGCGCTATGTGCACATGCTGGCCCAAAAGCTGCGCCGCCACGGCACCCAAGCGTGGCTGGTCAACACCGGCTGGATCGGAGGCCCCTATGGCCAAGGGCGCCGGATTTCCATACCGCACACTCGGGCCATTATTGAGGCCATTCACTCAGGCCGATTGAACGAGGCCCCAGTGGAACAGGAGCCGGTGTTTGGATTGTATGTTCCGCGGGAAGTGCCCGGAGTGCCCTCGGAGATTCTCCTGCCTCGGCGCACCTGGCCTGATCCGGCCCGCTATGACCAACAAGCCGCTCGGCTGGCCCAGGCGTTTCACAAAAACTTCCAGCAATATGCTCAACTGGCTGCTCCCGAGGTACAAGCCGCCGGTCCCTTGGTTCCAGCTCAATCGTAAAAAACGGCTCGCAGGGGCACGCGTTGCCTGCTTGTTCCAAGTGATACCGCCTCCGACACCTCGGGAGAATCGCTTCCCCGGGGGACTTGACATTTTTCTCCGGTGAGATTCAAACATGGGGGCCATGGAAAGTTGTGCCTTGGAACATTCCCCGAATCCCTACCAGGAGGCTTGCATGAGCGACCAACCCCTTGTGGGCGTGTTGATGGGCAGCCAAAGCGACTGGCCCCAGGTGCGAAAAACCGTGGAAGCCCTGGAGGAGTTCGGCGTGCCTTACGAGGTGAATGTGATGAGTGCCCACCGCACTCCGGATCAAGTGGCCCAATATGCCCGAGAAGCCGCCCAGCGAGGGCTTCGGGTGTTGATCGCTGCCGCTGGCGGAGCTGCCCATCTGGCCGGAGTGCTGGCCGCCCATACCACCTTGCCGGTCATTGGCATCCCTGTGCCCACGCCTGATCTGGGCGGCTTGGATTCCTTGCTCTCTACGGTACAAATGCCACGCGATGTGCCGGTGGTGAGTGTGGCCGTGGGGATGGGTGGACCACGCAACGCCGGATTGTTCGCCGTGCAAATCCTGGCCTTGAGCAATCCCCAACTAGCCGAAAAACTCCAACAGTTCAAACAACAACTGGCTCAAAAGGTCCAACAGCAAAACCAGCAATTTCAGCAGCAACTCCGACAAGAAAAAAGTTCCTAGAAACCGCTGCCAAAAGGGACCAGATTAGCGAGGTTTGGGCAGGACGGTGATCCAGAGAAAAACCGTTCCGGCTTCGTCTTCGCGCACCTGAAGCTGAAGCCCTGCTCGGCCCACCAAACGCTCCAAAGCCGCCAGATAGTAAGTCTTACGCGGCCGGTGGTAAGTGGTAAGCTGCTCCCAACGCTTCCCGTGGGCCGCCAACGCCAGGTGGTCCACCAACACGGGCATTTGCAGTCGCTTTTGGAAAGCCTCCACCACAGCCTGTAGCGTAGTGCCTTGGGCCACATTGATTTGCAAGGGCCGAAACAGAGGATCAAACCGCTTGCCCCGAAGCCCACGGACCTTCAGCCCCACCGGCCAGATGTGCTGGACCTGCTCAGGGCGCCGAACCACCAGGCGGAACTGTCCGGGGAGTTTTTCCACGGTCAGGACCAATCCAGCAGGCCGCAACAGACAAGCCATTGCCGTGCCTACGCTCAGCCCTTTCAGCTCCACCTGAACCGGACCGCCTTGTTCATCCAGCAGGGGAGCCATGCCGGGTGGCTCCACCACCTGCAACGGGCACAAGCGGCCCAGTTGGGCCCAAACCTGACTTCGCTTCTGGCCTTGAGTGGAAAAGTCAACGGTCCCTTGCAGCCTTTGGCGCAGCAGGGCCAACTCGGACTCAGAAAGCCCAAAAGGTCCGGCGGGAGTTCGCTTTTGGGGAGGCTGCCGAAGGGACTGAAGCCATCGGGCAATTCGCCCAGCTTCGCTTCGGGAAAAACTCTCCCCGGGAACCACCATGCGTCCTTGGGCAGTCAAGCGCCCCTGCACGCGGACCACCTGAACCGAGCCCACCTGAGAACGCGAAACTTTGACCGCAGCCACGGGCCCACCTGGACCAATTCGCAGGCGGCGTACTCCCAGTCGGGTCAGGAGCCGATACCACTTTTGCACCTCCAGAGGCGAAAACCCCGGCTCGGTGAACAGCTCCAGTTCTATCACCACGGGAGCCTTCTGGGCTCCGAGAGCAACCGGAGCTGCAACTGCCGCAATGGCGACCAACGACCAGACCAAGTGGCGCATACTAAACCCCTGTTGGGCAGAGAGCCTTTGGGTTCATTGTAGCTTGCCCCCAGAGAGGTTGCGAACCGCCAGGGCCAGTTATTTAATTTCCCGATAGGTGAGCACGCTGGCCACCAACAGCAGCACCCCAGCTACGACCATGCCGATGTCCATCAGCCAACTGGGGCGACCAAAGGGGATTTGCAAAGCAGCATCCAGCCCAAATACCAAGGTTATCAGGCCAGAAACCACCATTCCAAAGATCGTTAAAACCTTTTGCATGAACGACGCTTTAGTCCCTGTGGCAGTAATCACGGCTATCCGTTGCTTTGGTCAAACATGCGAGACTGGCCCGAGTTGTCAACTCCGTTGCGCCCCCTTGTGCTAGGGACACAAGTTAATTAGGGCATCGGGGGGTTGCAATTCCCAATTTTCCCGAAAAACCCATTTTTCCACTCCTTTCCTACCCCCGGTGGCCCCGATTCCCAGCACCCTTTAGAATATGCCCCACAGTTTCCCGCGTTCCAAACCTTCCCCTATTCCTGGCACTGATGCCTTGCAGCAACCATGAGTTCTCCCCTGGAACAATTTCAGCCGCAGCACGAGTTTTTCGTCGGCATAGACTCCGACGGCTGCGCCTTTGACACCATGGAGCTGAAGCACAAAGAGTGCTTCATTCCCAACACGATCAACTACTACGAGCTTCAAGGCGTGAGCAAATACGCCCGCGAAGTGGCCGAATTTGTCAACTTGTACTCCAAAAGCCGCGGGGTGAACCGTTTTCCGGCTTTGATTGAAACTTTGCAATGGCTGCGTCGTCGCCCGGAAGTCCTGGCCCGAGGGGTGAAAATTGAAGTCCCCCAATCCCTGGTCCAATGGATAGAGCAAGAAACCCGACTGGGCAATCCGGCTCTGGAGGCCGCTTATCGCCGCACTGGGGATCCGGAGCTGGGACGAGCCCTGGAGTGGTCCCAAGCCGTCAACGACACAGTCCGTCGCATTGTGCGCAATGTGCCGCCCTTTCCCGGGGTGCGCGAAGCGTTAGAGCGTCTGGCTCCCCAGGCCGATCTGGTGGTCGTTTCGGCCACCCCCTGCGAAGCCCTCCAACGCGAATGGTCCGAACACAATCTGGCCCAATTCGTCACTGCCATTTGTGGGCAAGAGGTCGGAACAAAAAAGGAAATCCTGGCCCTGGCCAAACGCTATCCCCCAGGCCATGCCCTCATGGTCGGCGATGCCCCGGGAGATCAACGGGCCGCCGAGGCCCAAGGGGCCCTGTTCTTTCCCATCATCCCTGGCCAGGAAGAACAAAGCTGGAAACGCTTCGTGGAAGAAGGCATCCCTCGGTTCCTGCAAGGAACCTTCGCCGGAGAGTATCAGCAGCAGCTTCTGGAGGAGTTTGACCGGTGCTTGCCATCCCAACCGCCTTGGCCGGTGGTGGACGCAACTTAGTGGGAAAGCCTGTTGGGAATCGCCGTGTGTGTAGCTTCTCTCTTTCCTCTTAAACGACTCCTTGGGAGCAAAAACTGGTGGCCATGAGTGGACAATGCGACATCGGACTAGTGGGCTTGGCGGTGATGGGCCAGAACTTGGCCTTGAACATGGAGGGCCACGGGTTCTGTGTGGCTGTGTTCAACCGCACCACGGAGACCATGCGCCAGTTTGTAGCCAAGCACCGGGGGCGTAAGTTGGTGGGCTGCGAGACGCTGGAACAACTGGTTGCCCAATTGGCTCGCCCCCGAAAGGTGATGCTGATGGTCAAAGCCGGTCCGCCGGTGGATCAGATGATCGAAACGCTGATCCCCTTGCTGGAGCCGGGCGATGTGATCATTGACGGCGGAAACAGCCACTTTGCCGACACCCAACGCCGCTGGCGGCAGGTGGAGAGTCGGGGGCTGTTGTATGTGGGCACGGGGGTTTCCGGAGGCGAAGAAGGAGCCTTGAAAGGCCCTTCGCTCATGCCCGGCGGAAGTCGCGCTGCCTGGGACCTCATCCGGCCCATCTTCACCGCCATCGCCGCCAAAGTCGGACCCAACCACGACATCCCCTGCTGCGATTGGATCGGACCCGACGGAGCCGGGCACTATGTCAAAATGGTCCACAATGGCATTGAATACGGCGACATGCAATTGATCTGTGAAGCCTACTTTCTGATGAAGCACTTGCTGGGACTTTCCAATGATGAGCTTCACGAGGTGTTTGATCAATGGAACCAAGGGGAGCTGAACAGCTATTTGATTGAAATCACCCGGGACATCTTTCGCGTCAAGGATCCGGAGACGGGCCAGCATCTGGTGGATTTGGTGCTGGACACCGCCGGGGCCAAAGGCACCGGCAAGTGGATGAGCCAACATGCCTTGGATCTGGGCGTGCCCAGCACTTTGGTGACCGAAGCCGTTTATGCCCGAAGTCTCTCGGCGATGAAAGAGGCCCGAGTGCGAGCAAGCCGCGTATTGCCCGGACCGGAGCAAACGCCCCTCTTGCCTGAGCCACGCAAGGAGATGATTGAACAAGTGCGCCAGGCCCTGTATGCGGCCAAAATCGTCAGCTATGCCCAGGGGTTTGTACAGCTTCGGGCTGCCGCCGAGGAGTTCCAGTGGCCGCTTGACTACGGACGCATCGCCCAGATATGGCGAGGGGGATGCATCATTCGGGCCCAATTCCTGGACCGGATCAAGGAAGCCTTTGACCAGCAGCCGGAGCTGGAGAACTTGTTGCTTGCTCCGTATTTTTGCCAATCGGTGCAGCGTTGCCAACGGGCATGGCGCCAGGTGGTGGCCTTGGCTGCCGGAGCCGGATTGCCTGTGCCGGCCTTGGCCACCGCGTTGGCCTATTACGATGGCTTGCGACACGAGCGTCTGCCGGCCAATCTGCTTCAGGCCCAACGCGACTATTTCGGGGCCCACACCTATCAACGCATTGATCGTCCCGGGGTGTTCCACACCCCTTGGGCCCAACTGGCCCGAGAGCAATAGCCTCCCTGCCCTTTCCTGCTCCACAGCCCCTGCTTGATAGGCTACTGGGGCAGTTTGCCTTCGGCCAGTTCTTGGTCCCATTGCTCCAAAAGCGGCCAGTCCTTGGCACAGGTGCCGAAGTCGGCCATGTACAGATAGCGCTCCAGCCGGGCGATGGTTTCGTCCAGCAAGCGATCGTCTTTGCGGAACGGTGGACCGTGGCTGGGCAACAGCCACTTGACATCGCTTTGGCGAATCCGTCGCAAGGAGGCAAGAAAGTCCTCAATGCTGCTTCCGTGATGGGCATCAATCACGCCCACGCACCCGTCCCGATAAATGTTGTCCCCACTGAAAAGCAACTCGCCCATGCGGAACGAAAGCTGGTTGTCGGTGTGACCGGGGGTGTACCACACCTCCAGCTCCAGATTGCCCACGGTGATGGTGTCTCCCTCATCCAGAGTTTGGTCCACCTGCACGGGTGGCATGGACAGGTGGATGTTTTGGGCGGCGATTTCGGCGTAGGTGGCGATTGGGTCGCCGGAGGCCAGGATTTGAGCCGCCCGGGGATGAGCCGCCACCGGAGCCCGAAGAATCTGCTTCAGCTTGGCCAGCCCTTGCACATGGTCCACATCGGCATGCGTGGCCACGATCAATTTGCACTGCGACAGGGGAAAATCCATCTGGCGGATCATCTCCACGATTTCGTCCACCGTGTCTTCAAACCCGATGTCAATCAGAATCCATTCGGCCTGGTCATACACCAGATAGACACAGCATCCGATGCGTTCTCGGGCCTGGAAGTTCATTTCAATGACATGCGGAAAAATCGGGCGGCGTTGCAACATGGCCGTCTTTCCTTCCCCTGGCGAGTTGTGATGAGGGGGTGTTGTGG
>JAJRRR010000390.1 GCA_024279285.1 Planctomycetota bacterium | reverse complement strand
TTTGGCGATGCCGCAGCGGCAGTGTTGCTTGGGCCAGGGGAGGAACAACAAGGTTTTTTGGCCTACACACTTGGCTCGGACGGCTCTGGAGCCGATTTGATTGACCAGCCCATGGGAGGATCCCTGTGCCCGCCCTCTATCCAAGCCATTGAGGAAGGCAAGCACTACATGCGGATGGACGGACGAGCCGTGTTCAAATGGGCGGTGCGACTGCTCAACGACTCCATCCTGGAAGTGCTACATGCTGCTGGAGTTACCAAGGAGGAAGTGGACCATCTGGTACTGCATCAGGCCAATGTGCGTATCCTGGACGCGGCTGTGGAAGCGTTGGGGCTGGACCGCAACCGGCTGGTGCTCAACATTGACCGATTCGGAAACACTTCGGCTGCTAGCATTCCCTTGGCCCTGGATGAGTTGGTGCAAAGCGGAAAGCTCCAGCAAGGCCAAAAGGTATTGATGAGTGGCTTTGGAGCGGGGCTGGTTTGGGGGACGGCACTGTTTTGCTGGTAACTCCTTGCCGAAAACTCATGCGTGCCGAACCCCGGTCGCCTCCCTCGGTCCGACAAGGGGGAGGCAGCCTTGCTGTCTAACCAAGCCCGATTTTGCCCTTGCAACCCAGGTGGGAATCAAGTTAACAAAAAAATTGTCCGACCTTGGAACACGGGTGTTTTCCTTGAGTTTGAAAACAGGCCAGTGAAAGCGGCACGACCCAGCTTCTGGAAAGCGGTTCTGGCCCTGGCTGCCAGTTGGTGGCTGGTGGTGCCAGGGACAGGGGGAATGTGCTGTCGTGTTGGCCACCCGGGAACGAAACTCACCCGCCGGTCCTGCTGCTCTCAGACAACCGCCCCGGCTCAGCCGGATCGGCAGAACCGGTGTGCTTGTCCTCGGCAGTGCCCCTGTCACGGAAAGCCTGGGTGCCGATGCAACAAGGCGCCGGTGCAACAGCCTGCCATTTTGACTCAGCATGCCTCCGCTTCGGAACAACTTCGTTTGTTGGCAGTTTGGGCTGCCGTTGATTCTTGGGACTTGGAAGAACAACTCTCCTGGTTGGATGGGGCGACTTGGGACCAAGAGGCCCTAGGGCTTGCTTGTCCGGATTGTGCCCAACTCTGCCGATTTCTGTGCTAGTGGGCAGCTAGCATCTCCTGCACTCCCGCTCCCGAAACTCGGCTCTACTTTGCGCTGCTAAGTGGCAGAGAAGGTGTTTTCCCGGCGTAATTCCAGGCAAAAGTTGCGCACGGAGGTCTTCGTGGTTCTTTCCGGTGAAGGAGAAATCAAAATGCAACGGACTGCGTGGTTGAGTGTGTGGGTGGTATTGGGAGCAACGGGAACGCTCCTGGCTCAAAACCCAATCTCTCCTGAGGATCAGGTGCGAATTGCTGTGCAGCGGATTTGTCCGGTATCGGGCAAGCCGTTGGGGCAGCACGGGCCGCCGGTGAAGGTCCGCGTGGGGCAGGAAGTGTTGTTCGTGTGTTGCCAGGGATGCCTGCGCGGTCGGATCAATCCCCAAGCTTGGAAGCAAATCCACACCAACTTCCGCACGGCTCAGGCGATTTGTCCGGTGATGCGAAAGCCTTTGCCGCCCAATGCGAAAGGGGCTCCGGTGCAGGGCCAGATGTTCTATGTGTGCTGTCCAGGATGCTTGCGAAAAATCGCGGCCAACCCGCAGCACTATCGCCGCTGGCTGCACCAACAGTACCAAGCGGCACTGAAGAAAACGCCCCCTCGCCGTTAGCAAAGGCATGCTCCCTCCTCCTTGAGAGCCTGGCTGGGACCTGGTGTTCCAGCCAGGCTCGGCTTTTTGGGTGATGCCCAGGAGAAGGCAGCCGGCAGCCGGAAATAAGGACTTTGCTGCCTAGGAGCAACCTGCTCCGTCATTTTCCCAACCGGTGGCTGGTCGCCGTAGCCCAAGCCGCAAAGCAGAGGCTCCCAAGTTTCGGAACTGTTCTCTGCCGCCAGGGAGTTATTCCGACTGGGGCCGGACGGTGGCCCGTCCCACGGAATAGTAGGTGAATCCGGCTTCG
>JAJRRR010000389.1 GCA_024279285.1 Planctomycetota bacterium | reverse complement strand
GTACCTGGGGACGCCCCTGGTTTTTGATGCGAAAGGCGGACCAGTGTACCCAGGGAGTTAGATTGGGACCAATGGCAATTTTCGGCCACAAGGCGGAACAAACCCCAACAATTCCCTTCCCCTCCCCCCGCCGGAGCTAGTTTTCAAAATGACCGCACCGCCCGAAGGGGGTAGATGACCGCGACCCCTACTTTTTGCTCATTTTTCCCAAACCCCCCATTTTCTCCATCTGGACCTGCTGTTTGTGGCTAAGCCGACTTGGGCAGTTGTTGGTTGAGTTTGTTGTAGAGGGTTTTGAGGCTAATGCCCAACTCCTGAGCGGCTTTGGACTTGTTTCCACCGTGTCGTTCCAACGCTTGGTGAATAGCCAGCATTTCCAGATCCCGAAGTGACATACCCGCCGGGAGTTGGGTCAGGGACGGGCTGTGGGGGGAGTGTCCAGAGGGTTGAAAGCACTTCTGGGGGAGATGTTCAGGACGGATGGGACCCTCGGGGCAAAGGATCGCCGCATGTTCCACCGCGTTGGCCAGCTCGCGCACATTACCCGGCCAGTCGTACTGAACCAGAAGCGCCTCGGCCTCGGGGGTGAAGGCTTCTTGGTTTTGGGTTCCTCGGGGGCGAACTCGGGCCAACAGATGTCGGGCAAGCGGAACAATATCCTCCTTGCGCTCTCGAAGCGGAGGAATGTAAATCTCAAAGGTGTTGATCCGATACAGCAAGTCCTGGCGAAATTCGCCTTGGGCCACCATTTCCTCCAGGTTGCGGTGGGTGGCGCACAGGATGCGCACATCTACTTGGAAAGTTTTGTTTTCTCCAATGCGACGCACTTCGCCGCTTTCCAGCACCCGAAGCAACTTGGCCTGCATGGCCTTGGGCAACTCACCAATTTCGTCCAGAAACAGTGTGCCCCCATCGGCCGTTTCAAACAGTCCTTGGCGATGGGTTTCGGCCCCGGTGAAAGCTCCTTTGCAGTGGCCGAACAACTCACTTTCAATCAATTGTTCAGGCAGTGCGGCGCAATTGACAGCCACAAAGGGGCGTGAAGCCCGAGGGCTTTGGGCATGCAAGGCTCGGGCCACGAGCTCCTTGCCCGTGCCTGTCTCTCCTCGGATCAACACGGTGGAGGCACTCGGAGCCACTTGGGCGATCAGCTCACGGATCCGCTGCATGGCCGGAGAGTCACCGATAAGTTGAGGCGAGCCTTCCAAAGCATGGAGCCGGCGTCGGGCAGCTTGAACTTGCTGGGTCAGATGGCGGCGTTCGGCCACACGAAGCAAAACGGCTTCCAATTCCGCCAAACCACATGGCTTGGTCAGAAAGTCAAACACCCCCAAGCGCAGAGCCTCAATGGCCGATTCCATCGTGCCCTTGCCGGTGAGGATGACCACATCGGTTTCAGGAGCGATGCGTGGGACCTCCCGAACCACCTCCATGCCGCCGACTCGTGGCATGTCCAAGTCCACGATGAGCAGGTCAAAGTGTTCGCGCTGCAAGGCTTGTAGCGCCTGTTGGCCGTCTTCACAACAGACGACCCGATGCCCCATCAACGGAAGCTCGCATTCCATCAGTTCCCGCAATGAGCTTTCGTCGTCGGCAAACAACACTTTGAGGCTTTTAGGCGGCTTGGGCGCATCCTTGGGACTCATCCTGGACCTCCTGAGACGGTTCGCTGGGGCAACTGCACGGCAGACGCACGACAAACTCCACCACCGGATCACGCAAGGCCAACTCCAGACGACCTTGGTGTTCTTCCAGCACAGCTTGGGCTACATCCAAAGCCGTGGTTTTGGAGCTTTTGGCTCCGTGGAGTCTCAAGGAGCCAGAGCTTGGCCGAAGCTCAAAGCGAATGAAAATCCACACCTCTGACTCACTGGTGGTATGGGTCAGGTGGACGGAGGTTGAGGAACCGCTCCAGTGCACGGCCGTTTGGAGCAAAGCCAGCAGGGCGTGTTGAAGTTCTTCTTCCACTGCACAGATCCAGGGGGAATGAGGACCTGGGTGGAGCTGCACTCGGGCGTGGCTTTCCCACTGAGCAAACTCCTCACGAACCTGATCCAATAGCTGCGACACGCGCAGGGGTTTGCGTACTGGTTGGGTGGATCGGGCCAAGTGGAGCAAGCGATCCGTGATCCGCTTGCACTCAAAAGCCCCGGTGCGAATCCGTTCCAGATGTTCCAGTTGCTCACTGCCAACGGGCAACTCGGGTTCTTGATTCACCCAACCGAGCAAGGCACTTGCCGATCGGGTGATGGTGGCCAAGGGAGCGTGAATTTGCCCAGCCACCTTCCCAGCCAGCAATCCCAGCAAAGCCAGACGCTGGCTCTGGATGGCCCGTTGCGTGTGGTGTTGCACAGCCTGATCCAGTCGGTCTCGTTGGCGGCAAAAGCGTCGGGTCATGCATTCCAGCAGTCGGGCCAGCAAAGCCAGTTCGTCGCGTCCTTGGACGCGGAAACGAAAGTCCCAATGTCCTTCGGCGATGTGTCGGGCTCCTTCAATCAAACTGCCCATGGGGCGAAGCACCCCGCAGGCAAACTGCCACACAAAAACTCCAAGCAGTAAGGCCGCTACGGCTGTAACCGTCCAGCCCAAGGTAATTTGGGCCCGATAACGCGACCGAACCTGATCTGGCAAGGCGTTAAGTCGGCGTTGAAGCAAAGCAGGCAGCTTTCCTGTGAGTCGTTGCAACTGCCGGGAAAGTCGTCTTACTACTTGGGGACTCGGGACCGGCTGAGCATATTCGGCAACTAAACCGTTAAGCGTAAGCTGGAGTTCTTCCAAAATCTTTTGCTCAGCCAGCGTCAGAGTTGGAAAGTCGCCATGAGGGTCCGAGGCGGCCAGACTGCGGCGGTACTCTTGGAGTTTTTCTTGCACCAGTTGAATAGCATCGCCCACTTGGGCTCGGGCCAAAGTGGTCACAGGCGAAGGGGCGCGCTCGGGACCCAAACGGTCCAACTGCTGGAACTTCAAGTGCCGTGCGGTGGCGATACGCAACTGACCCACGGCTCGGTTCAACTGCGCCGATGCCGCCAGCTCCTCCACACAACGCAGATGATTGACCAGAGCCCGATACTCCCGGAGTCCGTAGAAGTTATTCGCCCCCAAAGCCAACATCGTAGCCGCTAGCACCACAAACAAGGCGCTGAGCTTCACGCGCAAGGAGCACCCGGGCAAAAGGTGTCGGGTGCCCAAGAGGGAAAAAACCCCCCTTTTGCCCGACTCCGATCGGGACTTCATCGTCGGCAGCACACCTGGCAAATGGCAATGGCCTGTGCACGCTTGGGGAAAACAGGGGCCAAGTGTACTCGGCGTAGCAAAACGGCCACAAGATCGCTCCCCCCGGGGTGCTATCATAAGGGTCACTTCGCTTCTCAAGGCTGCTCAAACACTGTGCTGCTTGGGCAGTTCCTACTTGCTTGCACCGTCAGGCCAACTCAGCAAGGGGTGCGGCTGAAATTCTGTTGCGCGATTGGGCAAGATATGAAAAATGGGTTGCCATGAGTGCATTTGGTTTTTTCAACCTCCCTCATGACAACCCAAGGTGTTGACCATGAGTGTAATCTCTCCTGCC
>JAJRRR010000388.1 GCA_024279285.1 Planctomycetota bacterium | reverse complement strand
CCCAAGAAGCCCAAGTCTTCCTGGCCGGACGCAAAACCCAAGCCACCGGAACTGTTCGGGAATATGTCACCTATGCCCTCAAGCCCGGGGAAGTTTGGGACAACTACCAGGTGAAGGTGGTCCTGCCGGGTAAGAAAACCTGGCAGCGGACCATCCGACTGGTAGGTGGTCAAACGGTGCGGCTCAAGGTGGACCAAGAGCCCTTGACGGTGGCTGCCTCCAAGTAGCTCCTGCACTGGCATGCGAAACGCCCGAGGCTTTTTGTCTTGGGCGTTTTTTATTTGGTTTTTAGGAAAGGTGGGTCCATCTGTTCTTAAGTTATCTTGCTTGGCTTCAAGCTCCGGGAGCAGAAGTGGGAGTGTCGGGTTCTTGCAACCATTGTTTCAGCGGCGGGCGCTGCAGATGGGCTGTCAGGTCCTTCTGCAACGAGTCGGCCACGGCTAAAAGCAATTCCTCCCCGTGTAAAGGGCCGGTTAGCTTGACCGCCACCGGCACCCGGACTCCCCCACGCTTGGCAAATCCAGCAGGAAACACCACCGCCGGATGACCTGTTAAGTTAGTCAGCGTCAGGTCGCTGCCGCCTAGGTAAAGGTCCACTTTTTCAAAAAGCCGGTTCATTTGCTGGGCCAGCAGGCGGCGGAGCCGATTGGCTCGCAGGTATTCCACAGCCGGAACGAACTGGGCGGTACGGAAAATGGCTCCCCATTGGTTCAGCCCTCGGGTCTCCCCACGACGCACCAGCTCATCAAAGGCACATGCGGCTTCCACATCCAGCACCATGCCCAACAAGGAGGGCAAACTCTGAGGCAAGCGGATGGGCACCATTTGAGCTCCGCGCTGGCGAAGCATGCGGAAGAGTTTTTCGTACTGAGGTCGGGCCAGGTCCGATTCCACATAGCCCACTCGCAACCGGTCCCAAGGCACTTCCACCGGCCAGCGAAAGGGGCGTTGCACGGTGGTAGGATCCAAGGGATCGTGGCCCTGAATGGCGGCAAACACCAAGGCACAATCCTGAGCGGTGCGAGCGATGGGCCCGATTTTGTCCATGCTCCAAGCCAGAGTCATGCACCCGTAGCGGCTCACTCGTCCGAAGGTGGGCCGGAGTCCCGTGGCCCCGCACCGCCGACACGGCGAAACGATGCTCCCATTGGTTTCGCTACCCAAGGCAAAGGGCACCAGCCCGGCCGCCACCGCCGCCGCCGAGCCGGCCGAAGAACCACTGGAGCCCTCTTGGGGGTTCCACGGGTTGCGTGTCTGGCCCCCAAACCACCGATCGCCCATGGCCAAAGCTCCCAAAGAGAGCTTGGCCACCAGCACAGCTCCCGACTGGGAGAGCCGCCGAAAGACCGTGGCGGTTTCAGGACGCACTTGAGCCCGATACATCGGAGCTCCCCAGGTGGTGGGGTAGCCCGGCACGGCAATCAAGTCCTTGGCTCCCCAAGGCACGCCGTGCAGCGGGCCGCGATACACTCCCCGGGCCAGTTCCCGATCCGCCTGGCGAGCCTGACGCATGGCCAGATCTTCAGTGAGTGTCACCACGCACCGAAGCACCGGATCGTAGCGACGCAGCCGCTCCAGATACAATCGGGTCAGCTCCACCGAGCTGATTTTGCGCTGCCGAAGCAAAGCTGCCAGTTCCGCCACGGGCAAAAACGCCAGGTCTTCTTCCTCCTCAGGAAGTTCCGGA
Organism: Planctomycetota bacterium; assembly: GCA_024279285.1. Classification (GTDB taxonomy): domain Bacteria; phylum Planctomycetota; class Planctomycetia; order Pirellulales; family S012-138; genus S012-138. The sequence goes on along the minus strand of JAJRRR010000388.1, from coordinate 545 downwards.
GCGGACCATTCCCGAGGCTGAGCCTGGGGGGGTGCAAAGGCGGTCTTTTGCTGAGGCTGGTGGTCCAGCACGCGGAAGGTAAGCATGGGAGCCACGGAGTTGTCCAGTTCGTACTGCCGCAGCCCTTGGAGGCGACGACGCAGGGCCTCCAGGCGCCCGGCCAGTTGCCGTCGCTGCTGGTCCGAAAGCTCCAAGCCGGCAATCCACTGAGCTTGGGCGATCATTCCAGGGGTGATGGGCCCCCCTTGGGCAGCCAAGGCGGCCAAGGCACGATGAAAAACCGGCGTTCCCACCCCCAACGCCGCCACCGCACGAAGCCACTTCCGCCGCTGAGCGTCCACCGTACTCGCCTCCGCTCGGAAAAGGTGTCTCGGATGCCGGATTCGGACAACGGTTCCATCCTAATTGGATCAAGCCTGTCCTTCACCACGCTTGGGCTCACGAGGGCCGGAAAGCTACACTGACGATAGAACCTCACCACAATCCGGACAAAGCTCCATCCGGGCACATAGGGAGTAATCCTGGCCGTGCTTGGCTTGATACCT
>JAJRRR010000387.1 GCA_024279285.1 Planctomycetota bacterium | reverse complement strand
TTCCAGGATGCGATTGAGAAGCTGTCCGGCTCGGCCCACAAACGGCTCCCCCAGCCGGTCTTCGTCCGCTCCCGGGGCTTCGCCCAAAAAACACAATTTGGCGTTGGGATTACCCACCCCGGGCACCGTTTGGGTTCGGGTGGCCACAGGTTCGGGGCATCGGGTACAGCAGGCAATTTCTTGGGCCAGTTGATCCAGGGCTTTTTGCCGCTCTCCAGGCGGCACCGGCGGCGAAGACCAGAACGCATCCTCGGCCACACCGCCCAACAGCGACAACTGAACCGCCTTGCCAGAGGAGGCGGAAACCTTCGCAGCGGAACGCTTCCAAGCAGGCAAAGTTTTCGACTCCTGGGAAAGAGCAGACGACACATCCACCTGGGCCGACTGGGCTTGGGTGCCCGAGGGCTTCAGGCCACTTGACCCTGGGTGGCTTAGATGCTCCACACCCCAGTGACGCAGGTGCTCCAGAAATTGGGCCAGGGCCAAGGGGTCCACGCGCGTCGGAGCTTTCTTGGGAGTCTTGTCCACCGGTCATGCACCCTTTTCACCAACAACCCGCTGGCAGCAGTTTACCACATCCCCCGGACCGGATCAGCAGGCTTGCTCTGGCATTGGGCTCCCAAAAAGGGAAAAATAACCTGATGGAAGAGGCAGGTACTTGCCGAGGGGATGCAGCCATGTCTCGCGCACATCCGTATCGGGTCCCTCAGGTGGTGATCGTGGGCCGGCCCAATGTGGGCAAATCCAGCATCTTCAACTGGCTGGCCGGTAGGCGGATTGCCATCGTGGAGGATGTGGCCGGGGTGACCCGAGACCGCCTCACCTACCTGATGCACGCCCACGATCGCTTTTTTGAACTGGTGGACACCGGCGGAGCTGGCCAGGGAGACGAAAACGCTTTTTCCCGGGAAATCGAAGAACAAATCGAAGCCGCTGTGGAGTCGGCCGATGTGATCCTGTTTGTGGTGGATGTCCAGCAAGGACTCACTCCCCTGGACGAAGAAGTGGCCCGACGACTCCTGTATGTGGATACCCCGGTGATCCTCGTGGCCAACAAGGCCGACAATCCCACCCTGGCCATGCAAGCCGGCGAGTTTTACCGGCTGGGGCGTGGCAAGCTGGTGGTGGTCAGCACAGTGCACAATCGGGGTAAGGAGGAGTTGCTTCGGGAGATTTGCCAGCGGCTACCCCAACCGCCGGATCCCGACCAGACCCCTCCTGAGCCAGAGATGAAACTGGCCATTGTCGGACGACGCAACACCGGCAAAAGCACATTTGTCAACACGCTGGCCCAGGCCAAACGCTGCATTGTCAGTGAAATCCCGGGCACCACCCGTGACAGTGTGGATGTGCGCTTTGAAATAGATGGGAGGTCTTTTGTGGCGATTGACACTCCGGGCATCATGCGCCGCCGTAGCCAACAGGGGCCGTTGGACTTTTACAGTGTGCACCGGGCGCAGCGGAGTATCCGTCGGGCCGATGTGGTGCTTTTGTTCTTTGATGCTACCGAGCCTATTTCCCGAGTGGACAAACAACTGGCTGCCTACATCGCCGAACAATACAAGCCGTGCATTTTTGTAGTCAACAAATGGGACTTGGTTCCGCAACAGACCCGGGCCGAGCGTTGGGTGCGCTACTTGCGGGAAACTTTCCGCACCATGTGGTATGTGCCGATTGCGTTTATCGTGGGTCAGACGGGCAAGAATGTGAAGGCCCTGCTGAATCATGCCCAGTTGCTCTTTGACCAGGCTCGGAACCGTATCGGCACCGGTCCTTTGAATCGCCTGCTGCGTCGGGCCTTGGAGCGGCATCCGCCTCCGCTTTACAAAGGGCGTCCGGCCAAGATCTACTACGCCACCCAAGTGGGTGTGGAGCCTCCGACGATTGTGATGTTTTGTAACAACCCGGCTGCCTTTGATCAGACTTATCAGCGTTATCTGCTGGGAGCGTTTCGGGAAGACACTCCCTTTGCCGAAGTGCCGATCAAGATTTACTTGCGTCGTCGGCAGGCGAAGATACCCACTCCAGAAGGACTTCCCCCGGAGGTGCTGGCGGAGCTGAGCCAGGGGGAAGCGGAGTAGTGTGAGCATGGCCGACTTGTTTGAGCCTCAGCGTCGTCGGCAGCGCCGCAAGGTTCAGCCGCTTGCGGCGCGGATGCG
>JAJRRR010000386.1 GCA_024279285.1 Planctomycetota bacterium | reverse complement strand
TTGCACTTTTATGTACTCAATCGGTCCGAAGCCACCTGTCGGATTCTCACTCAGGTGCGGCTGCCGCGAAGCGGAAGCTAAACCGGCCGTTTGAGCAGATGGTGTTGATCGGGCCTGGCTGCTCCGGTCCATTTAGCCTGGGTTTTTTGCTTCGTCTTTGCGCTTTCAGGTGGGCCGATATACTGTGAAGCAAAAGCAAACTGCCAACATGCCCCCAGTGACAACAAAAGGGTGCCGGTATGGCCAATCAGTACGATCCTTATCGGGAAGCCTTGGTGGTGGAAGAACAAACCGTGTGGCCGGAGCAGTACGACCATTGGGACGAAGCCCGAAAGGAAGAAATTGCCCGGCTCCTGCACCAATCCCCCCAAGAAGCCGCCGAGCTGCGATATGTGCGCCAACACACCGGATTTACGCGAGTCATCACCGTCACCGAGGCGGACTTGCAACGCTTGGGCGTGTTGAATTCCTGAAAGGGGGACGCGGATCGGGCCAAAGCTGCTCGCCATCTCGCCGCACACCCCTCCAGGCTATGCGAGGTACTCCGCATGACTCCTCCCCAAGCTCAAGAAGTGCGCGTTTTGCTAGGGGCACGAAGCTATTCCATTTGGATAGGCTCCGGCCTGTTGGAGCATCTGGCCCAATGGCTGGAACCGTTGCAGTTGGGACCTTTGGCTGTGGTGATCTCGGACGAAAATGTAGCCCCACGCTACGGCTCCCAGGTGTTGGAAGCACTTTGTGGCTCGGGGCGAAAGGCAGTGATGCTCACAGTCCCGCCGGGCGAGCCCAGCAAATCTCCCCTGTGGCTGCAACGGCTTTGGGAGCAGATGCTCCGGCACGGGGCGGATCGGACCTGTTTTGTGGTGGCCTTGGGCGGAGGGGTGGTGGGCGACCTGGCCGGAATGGCGGCAGCTACTTGGGCCCGAGGGGTCCCTTGGGTCCAACTCCCCACCACCTTGCTGGCTCAGGTGGACAGTTCCGTAGGGGGCAAGGTTGGCGTGAATCTGCCAGGGGCCAAAAACATGGTCGGCGCCTTCTGGCAGCCCAAGCTCGTCGTGGCCGACATCCAGGTGCTGCGTTCGCTCCCGCAGCGGGAATATCGGGCCGGACTGGCCGAAGTGGTCAAGTACGGCGTCATTCTGGACGAGTCGTTTTTCGCTCAGTTGGAGCAAAACGCTTCGGGCTTGCTGCAACTGGATCCCCAAGTGCTGATCCCCACGGTGGCCCGATGCTGCGAGCTGAAAGCCTGGGTCGTGGGCCAGGATGAACGAGAAAGCAGCGGACTTCGGGCAGTGCTTAACTACGGACACACCTTTGCCCACGCATTGGAATCCGCTACCGGATATCAGCGCTGGCTTCACGGAGAAGCAGTCTCTCTGGGAATGAATTGCGCAGCCCTGTTGGCTCGGGAGTTGGGCCAAGTGGACCAGGAGTTCTGCCTCCGCCAAGCACGACTGTTGAAGCAATTAGGCCTGCCCGTCCAGCTGCCCCAGGACTTGGACCTGGAGCAACTGGTTCAACTCATGCGCCACGACAAAAAAGCTCAAGCAGGACGCATCCGGTTCGTGCTTCCCAAGCGTTTGGGCCAGGTGGAACTAGTGGCCGATGTGTCCCAGGAGCAAGTCCTCCGGGCTTTGCAACGGGCCCAGCAATTTCCGTAAAACAGAGCTGGAAGGCGGTTCAGTCAGCTTTGGCCTCTGCCTGCGTAGGTTTTTTCTTCCAGAGGTTGCATTAGGATGAAAGGAACAATCTGAGCCAGCAAATACTCAACCCAGCGGAAACTCGTATGAACTCAAGTTCGCAAAAAGCCTCAAGTAGGGTGCGACGCATCTTAGGCTCACTGGGGCCAGGATTGGTGACGGCCTGTGTGGTCATCGGGCCCGGCAGCATCCTGACCAGTTCCCAGGTGGGAGCTTCGCAAGGGTATTCCAAAATCTGGGTGGTGGTGCTTTCGGTGATCTTCATGCTCACCTACACGAGCATGGCAGCCCGGCTGGGCGTGGTAACCAGACAGTCCACTTCCCAGTTGATTACTCAACGCATCGGGCGTCCGGTGGCGGTGTTGATCGGCGTGGGAGTGTTTTTCATCGCTTCGGCTTTTCAATTTGGAAACAACCTGGGCGTGCACTCCGCACTGGCCACCTATGTGGAGTTTGACTACTGGGTGGTGGTGTTCAACGCTTTGTCGCTGATGTTTTTGTTTGCTTTCAAGAACTTGTATCGGATCTTGGAGCGGCTGATGGCGGTTTTTGTGGGAGTGATGTTGGCGGCGTTTGCGTTGAACTTGGGATTTGCTCGCCCCGATGTGCTTCAGATGGCCCGAGGGCTTTTACCGGGCGGGGGCGAGGGCACCATGGGGCTAGCCCTGCTAGGGCTGGTGGGAACCACCTTCGTCGCCGCCGCTGCCTATTACCAGTCCTATCTGGTCCGCTTCCGGGGATGGACGGTGGAGGACCTGCGTTCCGGGCTGTTTGACGCTCGGGTGGGAGCGCTGGTGATGCTGCTCATCACCGTGATGATCATGTCCACGGCGGCAGCAGTGCTCCGAGGCAAGGAGCTGCGGAGCGTGGGGGATGTGGGCCAGCAGCTATATCCGCTTTTTGGAGAGACAGGCCGGGCGATTTTTTGCGTGGGGTTGTTTGCAGCGGCGTTTTCTTCGTTTCTGGTCAATTCCATGATCGGAGGGTTTTTGCTGGCCGCCTCACTCGGCTTGGGCGACACCCCAGCCCACCGCTGGCCCCGAATCCTCACTGCTGCCGTGCTCTTGATTGGCATGGGAGTGGCCCTGGTGGTGATCAAAACCGGCACACGCCCCGTGGCTGCCATCGTGGCCGCTCAAGCAGTGACGGTGATCGCCGCTCCGCTTATGGCCGCGGCGCTGCTGTGGTTGGCTAACCAAAAAGACTTGATGGGTCCTTATCGCAACGGCCCGATAAGCAACTTGCTAGGCGGAGCCGGACTGGTGACTTTGCTCCTGATGGCTTTCTACACGGCGGCGTTCAAAGTCTGGCCTCAGGTGGCCAAGTGGCTTGGTGGCTGAGCGAAAACAGCCCAGGCTAAGGCAGCAAAAACACCAAGCCCGTGGCTGCTGCTCCCTCGTACAACGCCCCGCGGAAACTGATCGGCAGCGGATAAAGCAACTTGGGAGCACAACTGCCCGGACGATAGTACCCCAGCGGATAAACACACTCGGCCGGGTGGCGCAAGCCCATCTGATAAGGCAACGCCACAATGCGCCCGAAGAAATGAGCTCCCGAGATAAACGGCTGCACCAGCGGACCATGACTGTGTCCGTAGCGTTCCAAGGCCACTTCCTCAAAGTACAGCGGCTTGTGGCACAATGCCGACGCCTTCCAGTGGAAAACCAACTCCGGCCAACTGCGGCCTTCAAACTGGTCCTCAAACAACGGACACTCCAAGGGCAGAAGTCCCGGCGGAGCGTCCAGACTGAGTTTCACTTCGTTCAAAGGGCGCTCCAGCTCACTGCGTTCGTAGCATCGCTGTTGGAATCGGCCTTGGGCCAGAAGTCCAGGATCAAAAGGTTCTTGGGAGCCTTCTTGCCGTGGAGGGGGGAGCTGGTCGGCTTGCAAGGGTGGTACCTGTTGTTGCACTGCTTGGATCACCAGGGGTCGGACCGGATCCACCAGCAGCGGAGCAGAGCTTTCCGAAGCGGCAGGTCGCACAAACTGAAGCGAGCCCTCGAGAGCTTTTGCTTTCGTGGCGGAAAGCAGCCGGAGGGTGGAGGCTCGCTTCCCGTGGGGGGAGATGAGCTTGGGCCAACTGGCCTTGGTGGCTAACACCTTCGAGGAACTTCGTCCCGGCGGACGCCACTGGAGCTGCTGGGCTTGGGCCGGAAGCCCAATCCCCAGCAGCACGGCCACGCTAATAACGCTCCGTAGGCCGCTCCAGGGTGTAGTTGGGAGCTTCTTGAGTAATGATGATGTCGTGTGGGTGGGATTCCCGAACCGAAGCCGGCGAAACCTGGATGAAGCGTGCATTCCTTCGCAACTCCTCAATCGTCCGCGTTCCGCAATAGCCCATTCCGGCCCGAAGTCCGCCAACAAGCTGATACACAAATGGTCCCAAGGCTCCACGATAGGGCACGCGTCCTTCCACGCCTTCGGGGACGAGTTTGTCGGGGGTTTGGCCCGATTGGCGGTATCGGGAACTGGACCCTTGGACCATGGCTCCCAAGGAACCCATTCCCCGATAAACCTTGAAGGTCCGCCCTTGGAACAGCACTTGTTCCCCGGGAGCTTCTTCCAATCCGGCCAACAAGCCTCCGATCATCACCGCGTGGGCTCCGGCGGCGATGGCCTTGGTGATGTCCCCAGAGAAGCGTATCCCTCCGTCGGCGATTACACTCACGCCGTACCGATCGGCCACGGTGGCAGCTTGCATGATGGCGGTGATTTGAGGCACGCCCACCCCTGAGATAACCCGGGTGGTGCAAATGGACCCTGGCCCGATGCCCACCTTGATCGCATCGGCTCCGGCCCGAATCAGGTCTTCCGCTCCCTGGGCCGTGGCCACATTGCCAGCAATGACATCTATGTCCCAGCGTCGCTTGCACTCTCGGAGGGTCTCCAGCACATTGTCGGAGTGTCCATGGGCTGAATCAATGACCAGCACATCAACATCTTTTTCAATCAAGCTGGCCATGCGTTCGTAGTCATGCACACCCACGGCGGCTCCCACCCGCAGCCGTCCTTGCTGGTCGCGGCATGCGTTGGGATAGCGCCGCATCTTGTCTATGTCTTTGATAGTGATCAGCCCGGTCAGTCTAAAACTTTCGTCAACCAGTAAAAGTTTCTCCACCTTATTTGCCATCAAAATCTTCTCAGCTTCTTCAAGCGTTACAGTTCCACGCGCGGTGACCAGGTGGTCTTTGGTCATCACTTCCGAGACGGGTAGGTCGCTTGCTTCCAGGAACCGCAGATCGCGTCGGGTCAGAATGCCCACCAGGCGGCGATCCTCGCCCACGATCGGCACGCCGGAGATGTTGTGCTGCTGCATCAGTTCCCGGGCCCGAGCCACCGTGGCCGTCGGAGGCAAAGTGACCGGATCAAAAATGATCCCGTTGGCGCTCCGCTTCACTTTGTCCACCTCCTCGGTCTGCTGCTCGATGGACATATTGCGATGGATCACCCCCAGTCCGCCTTCCTGGGCCAAGGCAATGGCCATCTCCGCTTCGGTGACGGTGTCCATCGGAGCGCTGAGGATGGGGATGTTGAGGCGGATGTTTTGGGTCAACTGGGTGGACACTTCCACTTGGGAAGGCACCACTTGGCTGTAGGCTGGCTCCAGCAGCACATCGTCAAAGGTGATCCCCTGGCCGGTGAGTTTTTCCTGATAGTTCATGGCCGACTCCCTGCGTGCACAGTTAGCTGTGCATTATCGCGCTTAAGGCCAAGATTGACAATCGTCCTGAAGTTTTGACCTTGGGGAACAACGGTTTGGGAGAGGCTAAAACTTTCCTTTTTCCACTCCATCCGGCTCGGCCCGGCGGATAGAATAGTGTGCCTTTGTGTCCCTTTTTGGAAATCCAGGATGATGGGTCTTTGCCATGAGCAGTGGATTCAAGGGTCCGTTGGAGCGGATCAGTGAAACCTGCTATCGCATTCCCAAAAGCTATAAGTCGGGGATGCGCGTCGACGGGATCATCTACGCCAGCCCCGAGCTGCTGGAGCTGATCCGTGAAGATCAGGCCCCGGAGCAGGTGGCCAATGTGGCCTGCTTGCCCGGAATTCAGGTGGCCTCGCTGGCCATGCCCGATATTCACTGGGGCTACGGGTTTCCCATCGGCGGGGTGGCCGCCACCGATCCGGAGCAAGGGGGGGTGATCTCGCCCGGGGGGGTGGGTTATGACATCAACTGCGGGGTGCGGCTGGTGCGAAGCAACCTCCAGTGGGAGGATGTGCAGCCTTATCAGCAAAAGCTGGTAGATGCCCTGTTTCGCAATGTGCCCACCGGGGCCGGACGCGGGG
>JAJRRR010000385.1 GCA_024279285.1 Planctomycetota bacterium | reverse complement strand
TGCCTTCCCGGCTCGGCAACAGACGCTGCTTAAGTAGCCTAGCATGAGCAAAGCTCAGACTCCACGCAAAGTTTGGCCTCGCCCAGTTAAGGCTGGCTGTCTGCGCCACCGAGCCGGTATATTACAGGAAAACCAGGGAGCAAGCCATGTGTGGGCGATTTGTTCTTCGGGCCTCCGGCCAGCAGGTGGCCAAGCGGTGGGGGCTTCCACCAGCAGTGGATTGGTCCCCCCGGTATAACATCGCTCCCACCCAACAGATTCCCGTGGTGCGCCAAGGGCCCGAGGGAAAACCTGAGATTGTGCTCATGCGTTGGGGTCTGGTCCCTTCGTGGTCCCAGGGAGCAGAAAGCGGCCCTTTGGCCATCAACGCCCGAGCCGAAACGGTCGATCAGACCCCTCACTTCCGCCACGCCTTCGCCCACCGCCGGTGTCTGATCCCGGCCGATGGCTTCTATGAGTGGAAAAGTCTTTCCCGACACTCCCAACCCTATCTGGTTCACCTGCCTGGGCACGAATTGTTTGCCATGGCTGGGGTTTGGGATCAATGGGTTTCGCCCCAAGGGGAAAAGCTACTCAGTTGTGCTATTTTAACCGTCCCTTCCTGGGGATCGGTCCGTGATTTGCACCCCAGGATGCCTCTGGTACTTGCAGAAAAAGATCACCAGCGGTGGCTTGCTGCTCCGGCGGATGATCCCCAACTGGGCCAACTGTTAGTTGCCAAAGACTTCCCTTGGCAGGTCTATCCGGTTTCTCCGGCTGTGAACCGTCCTGATGCCGAGGGCCCGGAGCTGATCCGGCCCTGGACAAGTCCCAGGCAGTTGGAGTTTTGGGGGCATTTGAAGTAAGTGCCTTGAAAAAATCAACTTATGGCAAAACAGGGTTGAAGCCAATAATTCCGTTCCGGTGCGCATCTTAGTCAATGAAGGCCCCGCGTAGCGCCAAGAGGTGTACTCCAGCGTTGAGCCCTTCTGGTTCCGGCAGTTCGGCGCAGGAGCTGGCTGGGCTGATGGCCCAGTGGCAGCGTCCGTTGTATTTGTTCGCCTTGGGGCTGGTCAAGGATGGCCAAGTGGCCCAGGATGTGGTCCAAGTGGCTTTTGCCCGACTGCTGGAATGCCAGGAACGACTGGACTCCCGAGGCCGTAAAGCGTGGTTGTACAAGGTGGTGTATCACGAAGCCTTGGATCAGCTTCGGCGTCGTGAGCGGCGGCAGCGGGCGCTGCGCCAAAGGGCCCTGCACTTCCCCACACAGGAGATTTCCCCGGAGCAGATGGCCATTCGGGCCGAGACGGTGGCTCAGGTGCGTCAGGCCCTGGCCGATTTGCCCGAGGCTCAACGCCAAGTGGTACTGATGCGAATTTACGAAAACAAGACCTTTGCCACCATCGCTCAGGAGTTGGGAGTTCCCCTGGGCACGGTGTTGAGCCGCATGCATGCGGCGGTGAAGAAACTTCGCCGTGGGTTGCGTGATCTTGCTCCCCTTTCCTCAAATACCAGGAGCCAGCGGTAGTGAAACCTTTCCGGCAATCTCCCAACCCGGCCCCCGACCGGCCTTCCGATGAGCTGGTCTGGGAAGCCTTGCGCTATTACTTGCAGGAGCTGGATTCCCAACAGCACCAGGAGTTTCAAGCCCGGCTGGAAAACGATCCTCTGGCCCAGCAAGCCTTGGTGGAAGCGGTGTACTTGTGCCAAGCGACCCAAGCGGCCGCTGCTCCTTGGGCAACGGTCCGAACCGGAGCTTCCGCTTCCGTTGGGGCGTCCACTTGGGCGGCCTGGGCAACGGCTGCCGCGGTGCTGTGTGGAGCTTTGCTTTTGGGCGGATGGCTCTTGGGCTGGGGAAGCTCGGGGAGCAATTCGGCCACCGGGGACGATCCCTCGGGAACCGAAGCTCTGGCTCAGGCTTGGGCACGGCTCCCTGTGCCCAAGGAGCTCGCCGAGCCAGAAACGGACCCAGATCCTGCGCTTCAGGAAGAACATTGGGAAGAAGTCCCTGCCTGGGAAACTGATTCGGACTTGCCTGAAACTCTCCCAGACGCAACTACAGTACCCCAGTGGCTCTTGGCTGCCGTCAACCTAGCCGAAGAAAACGAAATAATGGAAACCCACATGGTCCCCTGAAAGCAACGGTTGCTCTGGTAAGAAAGGAGCCTGTCGTGTTCGGTGTTCCTGGGAGGTGGATTGCAGGGGTGCTGGCCGGCTTGGTGCTGGCCGATGTCTCGGAGCCATTGTCAGCAGATCGCCCCCAACCCGTGAGTTCCCAGCCCACCTTGGTCCAAAACGCCTCGGCTCCTTCTGCCCGGGGTTCCAAGCCCCTGCGCCCTCCCAGACGCAAAGCTCTCCGCGAAGAAGCCCTGGCTTTGAAATTCGTGGATGAGCACTTGCCGGAACTGGGTGCGCTGTTGCGCAAGCTCAAGCAAGCCGATCCGGAGCAGTTCCGCCGTGCTGTGGCTCAATTGAACCGCAGCCGCCGACGCATTGAAAACTGGAGGCGCTCCGATCCCCGACGCTATGCAATTGAACTGCACTACTGGAAAGCCCAGCAGCAAGTCAAACTCCTCCTGGCCCGACTGAGCATGGATCCTCAGGATACTTCCTTGCGGCAACAACTGCGCCAGGCGCTGGAGAAGCAGTTGCACTGGCAATTGCAACGGGTGCTGGACGAACAACAACGGCTCCGCAAGCGGCTTCAACAGTTAGAAAAAACCCAACGCCGATTGGAAAGCCCCAACCATCTGGATCGGGTCTATCAGGGGCTACTGCGTTCCATTCGCTCTCCTGCGAAGCGTGCCACCGAGCCCAAGAAGCGATCTTCCCGCTCCACGGCCTCAGGTTCTTCGGCCCAATAGGCGACTCCCCTGCCCGGCGTGGCCGAATATACTTTACACAGAGACCGAAGTGCCATTTCTCCAAGGGGAGCTTTGCTTGGGCAACGATGGCCAACGACAAGCTGCGCCGACAAATCGCCTGGGAAGCCGCCCGATTGATGTACGAGCGTCAGGAGCGGGAATACTATCGGGCCAAACTCAAAGCCGCTCGACGCATCTGCCGCACTTGGGTCAAGCCCCAGGACTTGCCCAGCAACGCCGAGATTCGGGACCAAATTGAACTTCTGGCCCGAATGTTTGAAGGCTCCCGACGCACCCAAAACCTCAAACAAATGCGGCTGGAAGCCCTCCATCTGATGCGACTCTTGTGCCGATTCCGGCCTCGGCTGATCGGAAGCACCCTCACCGGCCACATCCGACAAGGCTCCGACATTGACATCCATGTATTCTCCGACAGCGTAGAAGCTGTGGCCAACACCTTGGAACAAGAAGGCATCGCATTTTTCATTGAACGCAAGCGCGTGCGCAAAGATGGCCAGGACCGGCTCAATACCCCTATCCATGTGGATGGCCAATTTCCGATAGAAATCACCGTCTATCCGGCCAACATGGCCCATCATGTCTTCCGAAGCTCTATCACCGGCAAGCCAATGGAACGAGCCAGCATTGCCGAACTGGAACAGTTGCTCCGCCAGGAATATCCCGGCATTGACCTGGAAGCCGAACTGGCCGGAGTGGAACACCGCATTGATCGGTTCCAAATGTACGAAATCCTGCTTACCCCTTTGGAAAATGTCAAACAATCGGCGCGCTACCACCCGGAAGGAGATGCCCTGTACCACAGCTTGCAGGTGTTTGATCTGGCTCGGGAGGAGCTGCCTTATGACGAGGAGTTTTTGCTGGCGGCGTTGCTGCACGATGTGGGCAAAGCGATAGATCCTCAGGACCATGTTCGGGCAGGGTTAGAAGCTCTGGACGGCTACATTACGCAACGCACCGCCTGGTTGATTGCCCATCATATGGAAGGCCATCTGTTGCGCGAGGGTCGCCTGGGAGCCCGAGCCCGACGACGGCTCCAACAGTCCGAAGACTTTGAAACCCTGATGCTGCTGTGCGATTGCGATCGCCGGGGGCGCCAGGTGGGCGTGCAGGTACCCTCGGTGCAAGAAGCCCTGGACTACATCCGCGATCTGGCCGAAATGTGCCGAGAATGAAACCTTCTGCCAAGAACCCCACCCCCTCGGGAAATCCTCAAAGCGGCAAAGTCCCTGAAAAGGGAAAAGTTCAAGAGCCAGGGCTTTGAGCTTTAGCAAAACTTCTTGAGAACATGCTCCCGGGGGATTTTGACACCTGAGGCCCAGGGCTCTATGGTAAGGCAAGTGCCCCCAACCTCCTCTTTGGCGAATCCAAGACGGCTATGAGCGTGGATGTGGTACAACTGGCCCAACAGTTGGTGGCCATCCCCAGCGTGAATCCGATGGGCCAGGCCCGCACGGGGCCTGAGTTCTTGGAAGGCCGCATGACCCAGTTTTTGGAAGAGTTGTTCCGCACCTGGGGAGTGGAGCATTTCCGGCAGGAGGTGGAGCCGGGCCGGGAAAACATCGTGGCTTGGGTGCCCGGAGACCCTCAGCCGGCTCCAGTGTTGCTGTATGAAGTTCATCAAGACACGGTGCCGGTGGATGGGATGACCATTCCGCCCTGGGGTGCCCAAGTGCGCGAAGGCCGGTTGTATGGCCGGGGGGCAGCCGATGTCAAAGGGACCATGGCGGCCATGTTGAGTGCCTTGCATCAGACGCACACCCAACGTCCTTCTCCCCGGCCCACTTTGGTTGTGGCCTGCACGGTCAATGAGGAGTTCGGCTACACAGGAGCCCAAAAGCTCTGCCACCTGTGGCAACAGCGCCGTGAGCCGTTCTCCGCGGCGCCGCAAGCCTGTGTGGTAGCTGAGCCTACGCAGTTGCATGTGGTTGTGGCCCATAAAGGTGCACTGCGCTGGAAGTGCATCGTGCACGGCAAGGCGGCTCACACTTGCAATCCCGACTTGGGCCGCAACGCCATTTTTGCTATGGCTCCGGTGCTGTTAGCCCTGGAACGCTATCACCGAGAGGTGCTCCGGCAGCGTCCGCCGCATCGTTGGTGTGGGCGGCCGAGTTTGAGTGTGGGCATAATTCAAGGAGGAGTGGCCGTTAACACCGTGCCGGATCGGTGCGAAATCCAGGTGGATCGCCGCTTGGTGCCTGGCGAAACCGCCCAACAAGCCCTGGACGACCTGCTCCAGTACCTCAGCCGCCAAGAAGATGTGGATATGGAGCATCTGGAACACGAACACAGCTTGTTCACCGGCGATCCGTTGGAAGAAGGCCCCAACTTGCCCTTGGCCCAGGCGCTACTTCAAGTTTGTCGGCAAGTGGTGCCGGATCGGGATCTGGCGGGGGTTTCCTACGGAACCGACGCTGCGGTGATCGCCAAGACCGGAGTGCCGTGTGTAGTCTTCGGTCCCGGCTCCATTGACCAGGCTCACACCCAGGACGAATGGATCTCACTGGATCAACTCCGCCAAGGAGCCGAGATTTTGTTCCGGTTTGTGCAGCAGTATTGCACCCTTACCGCAGCCGGAGCGTCGGCCAGCGGCTGAGCTGTTTTTGAGCAAGCTGGGGCCGCCAGAGGGTAATTTCTACTCTAGCGGGATCAAGACAATGTTGCGAAAGTGGATCTCGGCTCCTTCCGATTGCAAACAGATGTGGCCGGGCACTTCTTCCACCTCGGTGGCCACATTTTGAAGCTCGCCGTTGACATACAGTTCCACCCGATCGCCGTCCACGATGATCCGATAATGGTTCCACTGGCCCAGGGGTCTTTCGTTGCTGGGCTTCATTTTGATGGTGCGGCGTCCTCGGGTTCGGGCGGGATCCACCTTCATGCGAAACCGGTCAATGTTCCAAATGTCCCCGGCGTTGCGATGCATGAGTTGGGCTTCCACGCTTTTGGGCCAGATTTTGTCCGGGCCGATCTGACGCAGTAGCACCCCCGAGTTGCCAGGGCCCTTCTCCGGATTGAATCGCCACTCCAGTTCCAAAATGAAGTTGGTGAATTTCTTTTTGGTTCGGATGTATCCGATGGGTCGGCCTTTGCAGATCAGCACGCCGTCTTTGACATACCACACATCTTCCATCTTGGCTCCTTGTTTGTGAAACCCGACCCAACCATCAAGGTTCCTGCCGTTGAACAGCCGGATCGGCTCGCCTGCCCAGACGGCTACCACCGTGCCCAGCCAAACCGTCACTGCCAAAGCTGCTGTCCGCATGGTTATGCTCCCTTGAACGAGTCCTTCCGGGTGCGTGTTCAACAACTGAGAGTGTACTTACGCCGCAGCAGGCACGCAAATCAGAAAGGGCCAGGTTTTCCGATGCCGCAGACCCAATCCGGTACAAAAAAACTTCTCCCCTCTTCCCAATTCAAAACCCCAAGCCCCTCTGGCCGAGAGTTCCCTTGCTGTCCCTTTCCAGACCTTGCTAGCTTGCAAGGAGCGTGAACTGTTAGCAGCCCGTTGAAAAACATACCCAGGAGAAAACCAAGCCCTCACGGAGCTGCTTTTTTTAGCGGTGGCAACAATTCCAGAACCAAACTTCAGCTTGAAGTGGACTTCTTCAACGGGCTGTTAGCGTCCCCAAGCGTCGGCGCTCCAGGAGAAGTGGCCTGTTTTCTTGCCCCTTTTGTTGTCAGAATTGTCGCAAGTGCTTGCTGCCAAAGCAATTGGGCGTGCCTGGACTCGAACCAGGGACCTCATCCTTATCAGGGATGCGCTCTAACCAACTGAGCTACACGCCCCTTGGTGCGCCCTTATTTTACGCTCCCCGGACAACCTGTCAAACGCCTCTTGTGAGCGAACACGGCTGAAATTGTGGCGGTTTTCAGGGAGCTTGCCGGAGCAGATGGTCGGTGGTCAAAGGTCCCGCCCAGGATTGCCTCCCGAAGGCTCAACACGGCCTTGGCCTTCCGTCTCTTGCAGTTCCGCATTTCCGCCCCCTTAAACCGGCTGAAACTCTGGAGGCAGTGGACGC
Source organism: Planctomycetota bacterium (assembly GCA_024279285.1). Lineage (GTDB taxonomy): Bacteria > Planctomycetota > Planctomycetia > Pirellulales > S012-138 > S012-138. The sequence goes on along the minus strand of JAJRRR010000385.1, from coordinate 8,741 downwards.
TGCAATCCTCCGCTTTTTGGGGTTCTGTATTCCCGATCCCTCGCACCGCGCGCTCACTAGGTCCTTGCATCTCTCCGCCACTGTCCCCCTGCCCACTGGTATGCACAGTGCCCGATAACACGGATAGTCCATACGCTTAGTTGTGACACAAATACACGGCCAAACGGGGCAAAGTTTCCGGTCAGCCACGCAGTCGCTTCCGGAGCTACTGCACCCTCCCGAAGCGTCCTCCGCCACTGACCCTGGTCCAGTTCCTCCCACCGCTTGTTCCACCGGCCACCCGCCAGGCTCCCCTCTCTGTACACCTTCCGGGCCGTTTTGTGTCCCTTTTGGCTCAGGTGGTACCGGTCCAGCATCTGGATCGCCTCCGGAAAGTGCAACTGGGTCAAATTATCAGGCAGTGAACCAAGCCGCACGGCGTGCAGGTGTTCCCGGCAGGTGGAGGCGATTCACTCATGACAATCCCTTGGGTCGTCAGGGGAAGAAAACCGCCAACGATCCTAATAGCGCCCCCTTTCTATTTCTGTATCCTGTCCAATTGCGCAACGGAATTTCTACTGTGTTCGAGAATTTCCAACCATTTAAAGGATCACTATGATAGAGCATCGCAAAAACTCTTGATGTGAGGTTGGATTACTTTCGCGATATCCTGAATTCTATGGCTTCGATCAAGTCCCTCAATACGGCCATGCAAAATCGGTTTTTTCGATGCTATATGGAAGTGCGGTGGATTTTCTGGATTTACAGAAACCAGTACGGCTGCAATGCGGTTATCCAGATTGTATTCTTTCAACTCTTCTTTCCAGCCATTTAATTCGTTGTGCCAGTCATCTTCGTGAAATTTTGTGCCAGCCAATAGAATGAATTTGTCAATCTGCTCGAATATGGGAACATCATCAGGTGAAATTCGCACCGGGGGATCGGCCTTGTGGTTCCCTCCAGGAAGATCAGCTATAAGGATTTCAAACAGTTTGCGTCCTTGGCGAAGGTGGGCAGCAACTGTCAACTTCATAGGAGGTGTCCAAGGAAGTTTCAATTCTTCACGCAATTTTTGCAGCGATGGGTCACCTGGTTTATTCATGAACCAAGGAGGTGTGGGAGAGGCAGCGTCACAGTCCAGTTTCCACACAGAATACCCAATTTCTTCCAGGCACACGAGCAGTGCTTCACTAAAAACGGATTTACCTCGGTGGGGATCTCCGATAATTCCCCAAATCTTTGAACTTTCCGGCTTGACCATTTGCGTAAGCCAGGAAGGAAGTTCCAATCTCTCCCCGGAGCCATTGACAGGGAAAACGAGGATCAAACCATCTCTCGCTGACCAGCAAGCAATCCTTTCTACTCCTATCTTTACAGAAGCATGGGCTAACTCTGCGTAAACTTTTACACTAGCTCTTCCGCCAATTACCAAAATTCGGGGACGAACTTGTTCAAGCTCTCTTGAAAGCTTCTTGATTGATTCTTCAACGGCCGTGGGCGACAAAGGGGCGGAGCGCGGCATGTGAACATTCAGAAACGCGCGATTTTCTTGTGCAAGCCTCATCTGCCAGCGACATTGCTCTATGCCGCCACTTCCCCCTGGATGCACTGTCTGTACTTCCAGTCGCTTTCCTTGGGCGGCAGCCCACGCCCCCACATGAGCATACATCCACACAGGTCCCGGTCCTTCCACCAAAACCCCGGAACCCCGTGTGGAAGCAGGTAGGGGATTGCGGGAAAGGACTTCAGGGTCCCAAAACCGATTTTGGGGATGGGGAAGCAGCTTGATTACGAGTAAGTCGTCGCGATTCTCATACCAGCGCTCACACCACTCCTCGCACATTTTGTTTTTCTCCTGATTTCAAGAGGCAAAAGGGCCACCTGCACTACTACCTTGCGAAGCAGATACAGGCGTCCCATGGTCATGTGGGACTCATCCTCACTTTACCGGTTTAAGTCCCAACCTACAAAATCTACTTGGCAGCAAATTTCCTCCAAACAAGCGGCAAGTACCCCGGTGCAAGGAAGGCTTGACGAATTTCCGCCAAACGGTCTTAGCCGCCCGTTGAAGAAGTCCTCCTCAAGCCGGAACTTGCTTCAGGAATTGTCGTAAATCCCGAAAACAAGCAGCTCGGCAGGAGCCTCGTCCTCTCAGGCTTGCGTTTTTCAAGGGGCTTTTAGCAACAAACTCAAAAGCCCTTTTCGTTGCGCTCCAGCTACCCGGAGGAAAGATTCTGGAAAGCTTAAACCAAGCGAGCGCATACGCTTGCCTGAGGTTGGGGGAGCTAGAGGCAAGTGGTGGTTTCCGCCCCAGGTGGCAGGTACCATGCAGAGGGGGTAACTTGCCGACTGTGATTGGGGAAACAGTTTTATGGCGGATGCTGCTCAGTGTGCTCGGGCCATCGTCAACAATGTGGAACGGGTCATCATTGGCAAGCGACAGCAAATTGTGTTGGCGGTGGTCAGTTGGCTGTGTCGGGGGCATGTGTTGCTGGAAGATGTGCCGGGGGTGGCCAAGACCATACTGGCCCGAGCGCTGGCCGCCAGCTTGGGTTGCCGGTTCAAACGCATCCAGTGCACCCCCGACCTGCTACCTACCGATGTCACCGGCACCTCGGTGTTTAATGTCAAGACGCACGAGTTTGAATTTCGACCGGGACCGATTTTTGCTCATGTGGTGTTGGTGGACGAGATCAATCGGGCCACCCCTCGCACCCAATCCGCCCTGCTGGAAGCGATGGCCGAAGGGAGCGTTACCATCGATGGTCGCACGCACGAGTTGGAACGCCCTTTTTTGATCATCGCCACGCAGAACCCAGTGGAGCACGAAGGAACATTTCCCCTTCCTGAGGCCCAATTGGACCGATTCTTTATGCGGTTTTCCTTGGGCTATCCGAGCAAAGCCGAGGAAGTGGAAATGCTCTCCCGGCTTCAACACCGGCATCCGATTGAACAGCTTCAGCCGGTAGTTTCGCTCCAGGAGTTGCTCCAGGCCCAAGAAGCAGTCACTCATGTGCAAGTGCATCCCAAGGTGCAAGGCTACATCGTGGATCTGGTTCACGCCACCCGGGAGCACGAGGATGTGGCTTTGGGCGGGAGTCCTCGGGCATCGCTGGCGTTGTTTCGGGCGGCTCAAGCCGTGGCTTTGGTACGAGGACGCCAGTATGTCGTGCCGGACGATGTGCAACGCATCGCCACCGCCGTGCTCAACCATCGCATGCTCCTCAAGCCCGAAAGCCGTCTCCGTGGTGTACAACCCACCCAGGTCGTGGATGAAGTGTTGCGAACGGTGCCCGTGCCCACCGTGGCTCTCAGTCCCCGGGGAACTTAGCCATGGCGCTGGTGTTGGTGGTGTTGCTGGTCGTGTTGATTTCGTTTATTTGGGACCTGGGGCCGGTGGCCTACGGGGCGTATGCGCTACTGGGATTGGTGCTTCTGAGCCGGTTTCTGGCGCGAGTCTGGCTGGAACAACTCCAATGCCACCGCAAGCTCTCTGCTCAACAAGTGGAAGTGGGCCAGGTGGTGCAGGTACAGGTGGAACTGACCCATCGGGGCAAATGGCCTGTGGTGTGGCTGCTGTTAGAGGACCTGCTCCCTGCCGAAGCGCTTCGCCCTCCTGTGAGCTTGCAAGTGGAAGGCCGCCGACTGCGACTGCTGACGCTGTGGAACGCCAAGCAGGTCCGGTGGCAGTACGAGATTCGGCCGCTTCGTCGGGGATATTATCAAATTGGCCCTCTGCTGGCCGAAAGCGGCGACTTGTTCGGCTTTTATCGTAGCACGGCAGCTTTGGATCGCCCCCAAGGGCTGGTCGTGCTGCCCAAGGTGGTCCCTTTGGAAAGTTACCAGATCACCACACGCCGGCCCGTTGGCACGGTGGTGTTGGCTCATCGGATTTACGAAGACCCCAGCCGGGTGGAAGGGGTGCGCCCTTATGTGCCCGGCGACCCTCAACGCCGCATCCACTGGAGAGCTACTGCCCGAACCGGTCAGTTGCAAAGCAAGCTTTACGAGCCTTCGGTGGTGGCCGGCGCGGTGCTGGTTCTGGATTTTCATCAGCAGAGCTTTGACCCTCAGCACGAGCCCGTGCGAAGCGACCTGGCATGCACGGCTGCCGCCTCGTTGGCGCATGCTTTGTTCCACATGAACCAGCAGGTGGGTCTGGTGACCAACGGTCGGGACGCGTTGGAGCGGATTCGCTGGGAACAAACCTTGCGCCGGGAGAAGAAGGCCCAATTTGACACGCTCCAGGAAGCCCGAGATCGGCTGAGCATGGCCCCCCAAAGCCCTCGGCTGCGCCCGGTGGTCGTGCCACCTGCTTCAGGGGGGCAGAACTTCCGGCAGATTCTAGAGACCTTGGGGCGGCTGGAGTTTGGCCACGCGCTGAGCTTGGACCAACTGCTCTTACAAGCTCGGGCCCATCTACGCCGCGATGCAGCCGTGGTGCTCATTCTTACCCAATTGGATCAGCCTCAGTTGTTGGCTCTCTCCTTTTTACGAAGCCAGGGCTACACGGTGACGGTGGTGTTGAACCTTTGGGACCCGATGGAGTTTGCCACCTGGGCAGCTCGTTTGGCCCCTTGGGCATCGCAAGTGCTGCACCTTCAGGACGAAGCTTCTGTGCGCACAATTTGCCAGCGCACCCTGGCCCCTGGAACCGCCGGCTCAGTCCGAACCTGAGAGATCTGGCAAGAAGCGGCTTGCGGTCTGCGGTGCGTGGAGAGGATGTTCGTTTTGTTTTGGGGAGCAGAGGCGTACAATCGGGAGGGATACTTCGGGAGTTAAGGTCGTGAGTGAGAGCCAGTTGCTTTCTGTTCCTGAGGGCTTGCCTGAGTTTGTATTTGTCACCTGCCAGGTGGGAGCCGAGCAGGCGCTGCGTCGGGAGGTGGGGCGGCGTTTTCCCCAGTGGCGGGGAGCCTTTGCCCGAAAAGGGCTAGTCACTTTCAAAATCCCCCTTGAAGATCGTCCGACCCTGTGGCTCCATCCGCCGGAGCTGATTCTGGCCCGAGCGTGGGGATTTTCCTGGGGCGTGTATCGGGTAGAAGATTTGGAACAACTGCGTCCGACGGTGGTGGAGTTGGTGAACCGTTTTGGGTGCAAGGGGCTTCATGTGTGGAGCCGGGATCGTGCGGAGCCGGGCCACTTTGACTACGAACCGGCCGTGACGGCTCTGGACATTGAATGTGCCAAAACGCTCCGCCAAATGCTGGCCCCTCGGGTATTGAAGACTTGGGTCGGGCCAGGGGTGGTGGTGCTGGATGTGATGCAAGTAGATCCGGGCGTGTGGTTGCTGGGGGTGCATCGCACCACGGATTGTCCCACCTCGCGCTGGCCAGGAGGATTGAGCCGCGTGCGATTGCCTGAGGATGCCGTCTCTCGGGCCTACTTGAAAATGGAAGAAGCTCTCCGCTGGTCGGCCCTGCCGATCCGGTCAGGCCAGTGGTGTGCTGAGCTGGGAGCCGCACCCGGCGGAAGCAGTCAAGCCCTGTTGCGACGAGGACTTCGGGTGCTGGGCATTGATCCGGCCCAGGTCCATCCCACCGTGGCCAACCATCCACACTTTGTCCACATCCGCCGAAAAGCCCGATATGTCAAACGCCGCATTTTCCGACGCGTTCGCTGGCTGTTTGCCGACATGAATGTCACGCCCAACTACACCCTGGATGTGGTAGAAGACATCGTCACGCGCCCGGATGTGAACATTTGGGGCATGTTACTCACCCTGAAGCTGACCGATTGGAAGTTGGTGGACCAGGCCCCACGCTACATCCGTCGGGTGCAAAGTTGGGGTTATCCGGTGGTGCGGATGCGTCAGTTGCACCATCACCGTCGGGAGTTGTGTCTGATGGCCGCAGTGGCTCCGGTGGAACAACTGGCCCGACGCAGCCGGCCTCGGAGGACAAAAGACGCCCCTTGTCCCCGGCGGCCTTCGCAAACCAAGGCTTCTTCTGCTTCCGACTCCTCGGCTCAGGATTGCGTGGTGCCCTGAAGGGTGAGCACCAACCGGCGCGGAGTGGCCCGATTGCGATGCTCACACAGGTAAATCCCCTGCCATGTGCCCAAGCACAACTCCCCGTTCCGAACCGGCAAAGTCAACTGGCAGCCCATCAGGGAACATTTCACATGAGCCGGCATGTCGTCGGGGCCTTCAACGGTGTGATGGTAAGGGAAATCTTCCGGCACCAGGGCATTCATGGTGCGTTCCAGGTCACGGGGCACATCCGGATCAGCGTTTTCGTTAATGGAAAGCGAAGCCGAAGTGTGACACAAAAACACATGCAACAGGCCCACCCGAACCTGCTTCAACTCCGGCAACGCCTGACGAATATGCGAAGTGATCAGATGGAACCCTCGGCCCAAGGCCGGAAGCTCCAACTCCCGTTGTAGCCACATCATGGTCCAAAGCTCCCTTGAACAGACTGCATGTTGTTTTTGTCCGCCGGGCTTTTCAAGTCAACCGTTTGAGGGGGACAACTTGTCCAAACTTCCCAGGTGAGCGGATTGCTCCGGCGTTGACCCTGGGGGAGTGATGGGCCATACTGCGGCACGAGGGGAGGTTGTGCGCCCCTGGTGCCAAAAGGGAAGTGCTCAGTGCAGTTTTAAGGAACTCTGCGATGGCCACAACAGCTCCGGATCAGCAGGATTTGCGCAAGCTGTGCCAACAGGTGGCCCAACGGGCCCAGAAGGCAGCAGCCCAACTGGCCCGGCTCACTCCAGCAGTAAAAAACCAGTGGCTGTTGCGCAGTGCAGAGCTACTGCGTCAAAACCACTCTCAAGTGCTCCAGGCCAATGCCCTAGACCTGGAGGCGGCTCCAGGGTTTGGGCTCACCAAGGCTCAGACCGACCGCTTGCGTCTGACCCCCCAGCGGATTGAGTCCATTGCCCAAGCGCTGGAGCAAGTGGCCCTGTTGCCCGATCCGGTCGGCGAGGTGATTGACGCTCAGGTGCGCCCCAACGGATTGCAAGTGGCTCGGGTTCGGGTGCCTTTGGGAGTGGTGTTTTTCATTTATGAATCGCGGCCCAATGTCACTGCTGACGCTGCTGCCTTGTGCGTCAAAAGCGGCAATGCTGTCATCCTTCGTGGTGGCAAAGAAGCGGTGCATTCTTCCCGGGCCATCGTGGAGCTGATGCAGCAAGCCGCCCAGGAAACCGGTTTGCCAGAACACAGTTTTCAACTTCTGGGCACGCAGGATCGGGAAGCCGTGGGCCACTTGTTGCGCATGGAGGAGTACATTTCGCTGGTCATTCCGCGAGGGGGGCCAGGGCTGATCCGCCGCGTGGTGCAAGAGTCCACCGTGCCTGTGATGAAACACTACGCCGGAAACTGCCATGTGTATGTGGATGCCCACGCCGATGTGGAAAAAGCCGTGGCCATCGTGGTCAACGCCAAGTGTCAGCGCCCAGGAGTGTGCAATGCCGCCGAGTCGGTGCTAGTGCATCGGCAAGTGGCCAAGGAGTTTTGGGCCAAGGCGGGTCCTGAGCTATTGAGCCGGGGGGTGGAGATTCGGGCCGATGAAGCCACTCGGGCTCTGGTCCCCCAGGCCAAGCCCGCCTCCGAAGAGGACTACTTCACCGAATTTCTGGACTTGATCCTGGCGGCCAAAATTGTGGATTCTCTCCAAGAAGCTATTGACCACATCAACCACTACGGTTCCCACCACACCGACGCCATTGTGACCGAACATTTGGGCCATGCCCGGGCGTTCACCACCGCCGTGGACAGTGCTGCGGTGATTGTCAATGCCAGCACGCGATTCAACGACGGTGGAGAGTTTGGCCTTGGGGCCGAAATCGGCATCAGCACCGACAAGTTCCACGCCCGAGGCCCTTGTGGGCTGAGAGAGTTGACCACATACAAATGGATCGTGTACGGAGACGGTCAGGTGCGGCAATAGCCCCGCTTGCAACAAGGGTGGACAAGGATGTCCGGCGAGATTCTCAGCCAGGCTGAGGTGGAAAACCTGCTCAGCTCCCTGGAGGGGAACAAACCCGCTCCAGCCCGACGACGTCCCAGGGAAAAAGTCACCACCTACGATTTCAAGCGTCCGGAGCGGGTGGGCAAGGAGCAGATGAGGGCATTGCAAACCATCCACGAAGGATTTGCCCGAAACTTCGGCGCCTCCTTGTCCGCTTTGCTCCGAAGCATCGTGGAGGTGAAGCTCACCAGCGTGGATCAGCTTACCTACAGCGAGTTTGTTTTCAGCCTGGAAAATCCCACTTGCTTCAATGTCCTTCAGGCTGATCCGCTGGAGGGGAATCTCATCCTGGACCTGAGCCCTTCTATCATCTACCCGATTATTGATCGCCTTTTGGGCGGAGGTCGGGAGCCCAGCCCTCCGGCCCGACGACCCCTGACCGACATTGAGCTGCGTCTGGTGGGCAAGATCACCGATATCTTCTTGGAACAACTGGCCAAAGCCTGGGAAAATGTGCTCAAGCTGGAGCTGAAAGTCGTTCGGGTGGAAAGCAATCCTCATCTGGTACAGATCGTTCCGCCCAATGAAGTGATCGTGCTGGTGAGCTTTGAGCTGGCTTTGGGCGAAGTTCGGGGAATGGTCAACCTGTGCATTCCCTACAACTCCATCGAACGCATCGCCAACCGACTGTTGGCCAACAGTTGGACCGGCTATCGGCGCCAAGAACCCACGCCGCAGACGATCCAGGCCGTCTCGCATAACTTGGAAGAAGCCCTGGTGGAAGTGGTGGTGGAGCTGGCCCAAACCACCATCAGCACCCAGGAGCTGTTGGAGCTTCGCGTGGGAGAT
>JAJRRR010000384.1 GCA_024279285.1 Planctomycetota bacterium | reverse complement strand
GCATGTGGTCAGGCCAGTCATCATGAGGAGTTCTGTGAAGCCAATCGCCCAAGGTAGGCAGGATTTTTCGCTGATCGTGGTGGTTGTGCACGGCAATGCCGATTTGCCGCAAGTTGTTCTGGCACTGGGTGCGCCGACCAGCTTCACGAGCTGCTTGAACTGCATTGAGCAACAGACCAATCAATATCCCAATGATGGCAATCACCACGAGCAGCTCCACTAAGGTAAAACCACTCCGACTACACCTGCGCATAAACATACCCTCCTATGAGAACGAGGTGACGATAACGATACAAAGACCTAACCCAAAAGACTCCTTGCTTGGAGGCTTGGGTAACGACCCTTTGCTTGCAGACCGGCTCTTTTCTCTGCCCCCAGCCTCGTTCTCTGCCCCTTGGACTCCGTGACTAGTAGTTTGGCGGCCCTAGGGGACATTGTCAAGAAAAAATTGGGAAAAGTTTTGTCGCACTCTCAAGCCCCCTGGGAAGAGCTGTCCTCAAGGAGCAAACTAGCTCCACTTGGCCAGGGGTTGCTAAATTGCAAAAAGCCTCTCTTCCTTGTCAGGAGTTGGTAATCCATGGACACGGCGAGCAATGGGTGGCTGTTGCGACTTCATCCCCGGGATCAGGTGGCGGTGGCACTGCGAGAGCTGAACCCTGGGTTGCAACTAGTGCTGGAAGATCGGCCGCTTCGCATCCGGCAGCGCATCCCCCCGGGCCACAAGGTGGCGCTGGAACCGGTCCGATCGGGACAACTGGTCCACAAGTACGGACAGGTAATCGGCCAAGCCACGCAGGCGATTGAGCCGGGGGATTGGGTCCATGTGCACAATCTTTCGGCCGGCCAGCGCCCTCGGCACTACCAGCCCTGTGTTCAAGTGCCGCCTGAGCCCCAACCGTTGCAAGGCTACACCTTTCGTGGGTTTCGGCGTCCTGATGGACGGGTGGGCACGCGCAACTACATCGCCGTCATCTCCTCGGTCAACTGCTCCGCTTCGGTCAGTCGCTACATTGCCCAGCGGTTTGACCGGCATGTGCTGGCCCGATGGCCCCAAGTGGATGGGGTCATAGCTCTGACGCACAAAGGAGGTTGCGGACTTCAGCACGCCGGACCGGATCACCAGCAACTGGTTCGCGTGCTGGTCGGGTTTGCCCGACACCCCAATGTGGCCGCCTATGTGCTGGTGGGTTTGGGCTGCGAAACGGCCAGCTTGGAATACCTCATCCACCAAGGCCAGTTGGTCCAACTGGGCGGCTCTCCGCCGGTGGTGAACATGCAACAGCTTGGCGGCACGGTGGCGGCGGTGGAACAGGGTGTTCGGGCTGTGGCGGAGCTGTTGCCTCGGGCCAACCAGTGCCAAAGGGAAGAAGTGCCCGCGGCGGAACTAGTCCTGGGAACCCAGTGCGGAGGGTCAGATGCCAACTCCGGCATTACGGCCAATCCCGCACTAGGACACGCCGCCGATCTGCTGGTGGCTGCCGGAGGCACCGTGCTGCTGGCCGAAACCCCAGAAATCTACGGGGCAGAACACCTGCTGGTGCGTCGGGCCATCTCCCCCCAGGTGGCCCAGCGACTCCTGGACAGGATCGCCTGGTGGGAGCGCTATGTGGGAATGTTCGGTGCCCAACTGGATAACAACCCCTCGGCAGGCAACAAAGCCGGAGGGCTGACCACTATTTATGAAAAATCCCTCGGCGCCGTGGCCAAAGGAGGCACCACCGCCTTGAAGGATGTGATCCTCTATGCCGAACCGGTACGCAGCCGAGGGCTGGTGTTCATGGACTCACCGGGCTACGACCCGGTGAGCATCACCGGACTGGTTGCCTCCGGGGCCAATGTGATTGCGTTTACCACAGGCCGGGGGAGCTGCTTTGGCTGTAAGCCGGTCCCCTCGTTCAAAATCGCCTCCAACACCCAAGTGTTTGAACGCATGAACCAGGACATGGATTTCAATGCCGGTGTGGTGCTGGCGGGTCGGGATGTGAAAGAGGTGGGCCGGGAAATCTTCCTCCACTTGCTCCAAGTGGCCAGTGGACGAAAAACCAAAAGCGAACAACACGCAGTGGGCGAGGAGGAGTTTGCCCCTTGGTCCTTGGGACCGGTCCTTTAAGGCCGACTTGGCCTCCAAGACCCAGTGGGGATAATGAAACAGGTGCCCTCCCGTTCTTCCCCTCCTTGGTGTTTGGAGCCTCCTGGTGAACAGCGAGCAGTTGCAAACCATCGTCGCTTGCTTCGGACAGCCCGTGGCAGGGAATCCTACCCAATACATGATGGAACGAGCTTTTGATCACCACGGGCTGGACTGGCGCTACTTGACTTTGGAGGTGGCACCGGAGGACCTGGCCGATGCGATACGAGGGCTTCGGGCCATGGGGTTTCGTGGGGCCAATTTGACCAAACCGCACAAAGTAGCGGTGGTCCCTCTGCTGGATGAACTTTCCCCGGTGGCCCAAATCATGGGCGCGGTCAACTGCATTGACCGCCAGGGGCACAAGCTAATGGGCGAGAACACCGATGGGAAAGGGTTTCTGGAATCCCTACGCCCCCTGCTTGACCCACGAGGAGCCCGAGTGGTGTTGCTGGGTGCGGGTGGGGCCGCCCGAGCTATCGCCGTGGAACTGGCCCAGGCCGGAGCCGAGCAAATCCGGGTGGTCAACCGCACTCCCCAACGCGGCCAAGAACTGGTCCAACTGCTCCAGCAACACACCCAGGTGCAGGCTGAATTCCTCCCTTGGGAAAACCAGTTTGTGCTGCAAGAGCCGTGTGAAGTGTTGATCAACGCCACAAGCATCGGGCTGTTTGATC
>JAJRRR010000383.1 GCA_024279285.1 Planctomycetota bacterium | reverse complement strand
GCCAGGCACCCTGGTGGCTTTGGCCTGGGCAGTGCTGTGGCCTCAGAGCGGATTGCCGGTGTTGGTCTGGGCTCCCGATGGCCAGCTACCGATACTGACTGTGCTGGGCCCGGAGTTCGGCTCAGCACACTCCTTGGCGGCCGGAGGGATGTGGTTGGGGTTGGTTTGGGCCAGCGTGTGGCTTTGGGCAGTGGCCTTGATGCCCCGACGCTGGTATCTGCGACGCGGATGGCGTTTTGCCGTTTGGTTTTTTTGGGCACGGTTGCTCTCACACCGGCAGACTTATTGGGCCTTGGCCCTGGGCGCAACGCTCACTGGAATCAGTTGGCTGGTATGGAAACAAGGAGGAATGGCTTGGCAAGGATGTGCTCGGGCGGCGTTGGGCTTGGGATTTGCCCTGGCACTGAGCTGGAGTGTGCGACTGGTGACCGCTGCGGCCTTGGGCCGGGAAGGGTTAGGATTTGGAGATGTCACCCTCTTGGGCATGATCGGGGCCTACTTAGGCTGGCAGCCGGTGGTGATCACTTTCTTTCTGGCTCCACCCTTGGCTCTGCTCCTCGTGCTGGTGAAGCTTGGGGTCTTGCGCAGCCTTCAGCATGCTTTGCCCTATGGGCCGGCTTTGTGTGCCGCAGCAGCAGTGGTGGTGTGGTATTGGGCCCGGTGGTGGCAGTGGGCAGGGCCGGTGTTTGAAAACGCCTCGCTGGTGCTGGTGGCTTTGTTGGCGTGCTTGCCAGCCATTGGGGTTTTGTTGGGCTTGATGCGCTTGGTGCGTCGCTTTTGGGCTCCTGCTTAGTAGAACTCCAATCAAAAGAAAAGTGCACTCGTCCAAGCCACGGTCGTTTCCTTCTCAACGATCAAAGAGCTGTTGCAGAGGAATGGAGAATGAGGAGATGCGCCAATCACCAAGTCCGCTTTTCTTTTGATCTCGGGCAAATGCCACCTCAGCCGTCACAAGCTTGGAAGTTCCGTTTTTTCGGAGCACCTTCAGGCGGTAGCTTCGGGCGATGACATGTTGCCCTTGGTGATTAGGGAGCCGAGCTTCGGTTAAGGCGCTGAGGATGTCAACCTGTTTGCTTTCGGCCAGAAAGCGAATTTCAAACCGATCCCGGAACCCCAAAAAGTTCTGCCCACTCCCCGCCCCAGGAGCTTGAGGCACCTCGTCGGGGCTGGTGCTGCGCAGCTCGGGAGTGAGCGTCATCTGATAGGCCAAGTCGTACTTGCCTTGCTGGAGCAGTTGAACGAAGTGTTCAAAAATGCGGTCCACTTGGCGTTCCCAAACGAAGCTGGTGGTGGTCTGATAGGCCAACACGGAAGAAGCAACAGCCATTCCCAGAAAAACGCCCAGCCAAGCTGCTCCTCGTCCCCGAGGAAGCGGTTCCACGGCATAAGTCTGCCACAAGGCCACCAAGCCCAACAACACGGCAATCACCGGCACCACCACAAAGCAACTGCTCAGCAACACCGACACTGAGCCCAACGCTAGCAACAAGGAAGCGATGCCCATCCAGCTAATGGGCCGCGTCAGGGAGAGTTGCTCGTCCACCGGGGGGACCAGTTCCTGTTGAGCCGACGACATGATCCGCCGTGATCTTCCTACCAAGGGGGTTAGGAGGTGAGTATCGGGACCTGTCTTCTTCCATAGTACTTAGATTCCCGGGGCACAAAAACCGGTCATCAGCCGGGTTTTGCCCACAGACCAGGCACGAAGAGCACCCTACCCGGGGGCCCAGCCTTTGGGAAGTGGGCACAAAACCGGCTGCTGGGTCCGTTAGAGCTTGCCGGAACCGTCCCGGGACTAGATTCCCGAGCCGCCTTCTTGGACCATACTTCCGGCTTCTCCCAGGATGGCTTTCACTTCGTGTTCGAAGCTGCCGGTTTCCACCGTGCAGTGGATGCCGCACTCTTTGGGGGCGCCGGTTTCCCACCACCAGCGTCCGGCTCGGGGGTCTTCGCCGGGTTTGGTGGGCCGGGTGCAAGGAGCGCAGCCAATGCTGGTGTAGCCCCGATCGTACAGCGGATTGTAAGGCACATCAAACTCCCGGATGTATTCCCAGACCATCTCCTTGGTCCAGTCGGCCAGGGGGTTGAGTTTGACGATCCCCCCGTGGTCGTGGTCCAGTTCCACTTTGCGGATGTTGGTCCGCGTGGCCCATTGCTCCCGACGAAGCCCTGTGACCCAGGCATCCAAGCCCTCTAAAGCTCGTTGCAGAGGGATCACTTTGCGAATGTGGCAGCACAGCAGCCGAAGCGGCACGCTTTTGTAGAACAAGTTGGGACCGTGTTTGCGCACCATGGCTTCCACCACCCGGGTGTCGGGAAACAACACCTCTATGTGGATCCCATACTTGTCCCGAATCCGATCTATCAGCTCATAAGTCTCCTGAGGCAGCCGGCCCGTGTCCACCGTAATGACCCGTACCTCAGGATTGATGTGCCAAGCCATGTCCAGCAGGACCAGGGTTTCGGCCTGAAGGCTGGTGACCACGGCCATTCGGGGATGGAACCGCTCCAGGGCCCATTCCAGAAGCTCCTCCGGCTCGCGGTCTTCAAAGTGCGTGGCCCAATGGCCCGCCTCGTAGTCGTCCATCAGTTCCCGAGGTTTGGTGTTGCGCTGCACTTCGGCTTGGCTCATTGCTTCTCCTCCGCTTGAGCTGGAATTAGCATCCGGCTGCAACGGCCTGGATTTGCTCGTCTTCCAATCGGGTGAAAAACTCTTGCAGGGATTCCTCAGGACGGCGATGGTCCAGGTAGTGTTTCACCAGGCGATGGACGGTGGGCACGAGCTGATCGTGGGGCACGCGACGCACCAGAGCCTTGCCCACGGCAGGCCGAGTGCCCAATCCGCCGCGTAGCAAAATGTCATAAGCCGGCACCTTGCCTTGCTCGGTCTTGGCCGTGGTGCCTTGGATGCCAATGTCACCTACCCAATGCTGCCCACAGGCATGAGGGCAACCATCCAGATAAATGTGCAACTGCTCCACCGTCCGACCAAAGTGTTGTTCCAAGTGCTCCACCAGTTCCACCAGCTTGGGCTTGGTGTCGCCCACGGCGTAGTTGCAATAAGGATCGCCGGTGCAGCCAATGCTCTGCCCTCGCAGGGGATTGACTTCCAAGGAAAGCCCGATTTCGCCCATCCGCTGCACCACTTGCTGGGTTTGGTCCTCGGGCACATGGGCCAGGATGAGGTTTTGTTCGCGCGACAAGCGAAGTTCCCCGTCAAACGATTCAGCTAGTTGAGCAATCTGCACCATCTGCTCTCCGCTGAGCACGCCGGGAAAGACGGGAAAGCCGATGTAGTTTTTCCCGGGCTGCTTTTGGGGGTGGATACCCAAGTGGGAGTGGCGTCCTCGGGCCTGGGGAACTTGTTTCAGATCCGTGAGTCGGCGGCCCAAGTGTTGTTCAATCTTCTGTCGGATCCCCTCGGGTCCATAGTCATCCACCATGAACTTGAATCGCGCTTTGGCCCGAGTCAGCCGGTACTTCAAATCACTGCTCCAGATGGTCAGGATGGCCTCCAGCACTTGCAGGGCTTCTTCAGGGGTGACGAACACGCCCAAGGGCCGAGCGATTCGCGGCACGGTGGACATCCCCCCACCCACCAGCACGGCAAACCCAGGCTGCCCGTCCTGGATGACCGCCTGCAATGCAACATCGTGAATCTCCGGAGCATTGCAGTGCCAAGGGCATGCCCCGATGGTCCACTTGTGCTTACGCGGCAAATTGCCGAATTCCTCTTTGCCCGAGAAGCGTTCCTGGGCGGCCTGGATGGTGGGCCAGACATCAAACAGTTCCTGGGGATCAATTCCGGCCACGGGGCAAGAGGTGATGTTGCGCAGCACATCCCCGCAGGCCCCACGGGTGCTCAGACCCACAGCTTCCAGACGCCGGAATATCTCTGGCACTTGGGGCAACTGCACATCGTGGATTTGGACATCTTGTCGGGTGGTCAGCTCCAGGCGGTTTTGTCCGAACTGTTGGGCCAGTTCTCCGAGGGTGCGAGCTTGCTGGGGAGTGAGTCTCCCTCCTGGCACTTTGACCCGCATCATGAATCGACCCACCTTGGGCTTGTCGTGATACAGCCCAAACCACTGCAACCGCAAAATGTCGTCCTCGTGGATTTGCTCATAAACGGTGTTGGCCAGGCGGTTCAGGTCCACCCGATAGGGCAGCAGTTCGTCTTTGATCCGCTCGGCCAGATTGCGTCGGAGGACTTCCTCTCGGGTCAGGGGCCTGCTGGCCCGCTGACGACGACGCTCCAAGCGTTTTTGCCGGGCGGCTTCCAGGTCCGGGGGCAATTTAGGGGCGCTCATGAGCTGATCCTTTTGGCTTCCGACCGGAAAACCCCTTTCCGGGGAGATTCCACCGGTGGCACAATCGCAACAATCCGGCTATAAGGCAAGATCGGCTGGAGTGGTAAGGCGAGATTAGTTTAACATTACTTTTCTAGTAAACAAAGTCATCAATTGGCAATATAGTCCCCCTTGCCCTGAAGGTCAATCCCCCTGCGGCTTTTCCAGGAGAAACTCACCATGACCGAAGATCCTCGTCTGCAATGGCTTCAGAGGGATCAGGCTCGGGTGATTCATCCGTTGCACAATCCGGAACTTCAGCGCCAGGGGCATGTTTGGGTCCGGGGGCACGGGGCCGTGTTGGTGGACGCCGATGGTCGGGAATATCTGGATGCTCTCTCTGGGCTGTGGAATGTGATCCTGGGCCACGGGTGCCAGGAGCTGGCCGATGCCGCCGCACGCCAAATGCGCCAACTGGCCTACGCCTCCGGCTATGCCGGCTCCACCAACCCTTGGGCGGTGGAACTGGCTGAAAAACTGACCCAAGTCTGCTATCCCCGAATCAATCGCTTCTTCTTTACCTGCGGCGGGGCCGAAGCCAACGAAGCCGCTTTCAAAACCGCACGATTCTTCTGGAAAATCCAAGGCCAACCCTCCAAAGTGCACATCATCAGTCGTCGTTGGGCCTATCATGGAACCACGCTGGCGGCGATGAGCGCCACGGGCATGCCGGCCTATTGGGAGATGTTTGGGCCTGTGGTGCCTCACTTCTCCCACATTGAAAGTCCCTATCCTTATCGCTTCCAATTCACTCCCCGAGGTCCGGACGACCATCGCACCCCAGGCCAAGCCGCCGCCGATCTGTTGGAAGAAGAAATCCTCCGACTGGGACCAGAGAATGTGGCCGCATTTGTGGGCGAGCCAGTGCAAGGAGCCGCTGGGGTGATCGTTCCTCAGGAAGACTACTGGCCTCGGGTGCGCCAAATTTGCGATCGCTATCAGGTCCTGCTGATCGCCGACGAGGTTATCACCGGTGTTGGACGCACCGGACGCTGGTTCGCCTTGGAACACTATGGCATAGAGCCGGACATCGTCACTTTTGACAAGGGCATCACCAGTGGTTACTTTCCCTTGGGCGGCATTGGTGTTTCCGACCAGATCGCCGAAGCCCTGGACCAGGGCCAGGGTTCCTGGATGCACGCCTACACTTATTCGGCCCATCCGGTCGGCTGTGCCGTGGCTCTGGAAGTGCTTCGCATCCTGCACCAACGGAATCTGGTACAAAGGGCCCAAGAACTGGGCAAGCTGTTATTGGAAAAACTGCGCACGCTGGAGAGTCATCCTCATGTGGGCCAGGTGCGAGGGTTGGGACTGATGTGTGCCGTGGAGCTGGTGGCCGATCGGGCCACCAAGGCCGAGTTCCCCCCTCAGGAGGCCGTGGGCCATCGGGTCCATCTGGCCACCCAACGCCGAGGCATGTTCACCCGCATGCGCGGCGATGTCTATAACCTGGCTCCCTGCTACTTGACCCGAGAAGACCAACTGGAACGCATGGTCCAGATCCTGGCCGACTCTATTTGCGAAGTTTTGGGCCAAGGATAGCAAGGGCGCAAAAAAACAGGAGCACTCCTGGCTCCCTAGAGCACTTTCAGGTGGAACTTTAGTATTTGTCCAAATCAATCACCAAATCTTTGATGTCTTCAGAGCCGACTTCAATGGTGATAGGGGTGGTGCTCAGGTTGGCGAATCGTTGGAGTTGTTGATTGTTGTTTTGGGGATTGAACTTGCCGTAGGCGGCTTGGGGATCCTGGCCCCCGCTTTGTTGCTGTTCTACCGGGATACTGGTGCCCATGCGAATGATCACCACTTTATAAGTACGATTGGGGGGCAACTGGATGGAGAATTTGCCCTGTCCATCCAGCATGTCACTGCCTTCCTGAGAAGAGTCGGAATAGAAGTGGATTTGGTATCCGGCTCCGTAGCTGGCCATTTCAGGCGGAGCCCCCGGCATCATATTTGACCCGGCCAGTGGCTGGCCCCCTTTGACCACTTGACCTTCCACCAGCACGGTTTCAACTTTCGGCCCCCCACAGCCTGCTGCTAACACTTCCAGAGCACACACCACAGCCCAAAGATGCATCCGTTGAGACATAACATCCCCTTTCTGATTGCACGAACAAACGAACAACTGGGGCTGCTGCACCGGCAGCAGCCCCAGTTAGGGTTCAAGACAAACTACGGTTCCACCTTGTGACCGTCAGCCCGCACGCACATGAGCATAAAGACCACCGGGTCTATTCCAAAGTCCAACATTCGGACTGAGGAATCGCACATAACGGCATTGAAGCCGTTGGGATGCGAAGAACCGAATCGCCAATCGCCGATACCGGCTTGGGGGTTGCGCGTATCAGGCCACGGCGGGTTCAAAGCTCCCTGGCGGAGAACTTGTTGGGCTTCAATGTAAGGCGAGCCGGGGGTACGGATCAGGTCCCAGTCCATCATTGGCCACCAACCTTCGTTGTCATCACCCAACGATTGCCCGATCCGGCCGGCTGGCACGCGTTTTTCGGCAATTAGCAGGGTGTTGGAAGTACCGTCCGTAATGGCACCGAAGGAGACCATAGGCCACCAGCCGGGACGCAACACGCCCATGTGCCACTGACGTACTTGGTTGTTAGAGGCGATCCCTTGCCAAATACCCGGATAGCCTGCCGGATAGCGAATCGGGGCACCCAAAGCCACCCCTTCCACACCGGCCACAGCGTAGTCACACACGCTGGGACCTCGGGTTCCATAGAGAATGTTTCCGCCACGACGGGTGGGGCAGGCGAAAATAGGGAGACGAGCTGTTAGGATTTGCACCCGGTAGTCCCACAGCACTTGGCCGGGATTACTTGTAGGATTATTCAAAGGCACTTTCCATACATTGTGCCCTTCGATGTAGGGCAAAATTTGAAATCCCCAGGCCATCCGCTGACGGTTCTTCGTGGCGGGACTCCAGGTGACCGGATTGTTCGTGTCCCCTTCCCGCTGAGGCCAGTGGCCTACATCGCCCGAAGGAGTACTGGCATTGGGGTTGAAAGGGTGCTCATCCCACCAGCCGCCGGTCCACCAACCTCCGTAGTGGGGCAACACCTTGAGCTGGTCGTGATGATTGTGCATGGCGATACCCAGTTGCCGCAGGTTGTTTTGGCACTGAGTTCGCCGACCAGCTTCCCGGGCTGCCTGAACCGCTGACAACAACAATCCAATAAGAATTCCAATGATCGCGATGACCACTAGCAGTTCCACCAGAGTAAAACCACGCCTTGAGATTCTGACCCCCCTCATACCCGGACTCCTAATAAGAGGCAACAGGGGCGCACAAAACCAACCCACACACCCGACCGGCCACTTCTCCAGAGACAGCATTCAATCTACTCTCTGTTCCCGGTAAGTCAAGCTTTCTGCTTTCTTTTCGGCCTCTAAGCTGCAAAACACCTGGAACCTCGGGGCCATCCGGCCTCGGGACCGGGAACCGGGGCAACTCTGGCAGGGAAGAGCCGGGACCGATACAATCCTTCGCGCCGTTTCAACCGCACAGGAGCAACCCATGCGTGCCGACATGCTGCAAGGTCAAGTGGCTCTGGTCACTGGGGCGGCTCGGGGGATTGGGCAAGCGGTAGCCTGTCAGTTGGCCCAAGCCGGAGCCACCGTGGCGCTGAACGACCTGCCCGATCATCCCCAAGCTCCACAGACCTTGGAACAACTCCGCGCCACGGGAGCCCAAGCCGAGTTTTTCCCGGCTGATGTTGCTCACCCTGAAGCCGTCTGCCAGATGGTTCAACAGGTAGAGCAGCGATTCGGCCAGGTGGACATCCTGGTCAGCAATGCGGCCTACAGCTATCGGGACTGGTTCCACCAGATCCCCCTGGAGGAGTTCCGTCGCACGGTGGATGTGACCATGTGGGGAGCAGTCCACCTGCTGCGTGCCGTGGTGCCGGGAATGATTCAACGAGGCCAAGGCGGGTGCATTGTGGTGATCGGCTCTCCCCATGCTTGGCTGCCCATCGCCACCAGTATGCCTTACAACATGGCCAAGGCGGCTTTGGTTCAACTGGTGCGCACCGCTGCGGCGGAGTTGGCTAGGTATCGGATTCGGGTCAACCTGGTCCACCCGGGCTGGACCGACACTCCCGGGGAGCGAAAGTTCATGACCGAGGAACAAATTGCCCAAGCTGCTCAACTGCTCCCCTGGAAACGCCTGGCCCGACCTGAGGAAATCGCCCGAGCTGTGCTGTTTTTCTGTGATCCGGAAAGCGAATACCTCACCGGCTCCAGCTTACTGGTTGACGGAGGCATTACCCTTCCTTGGTGGATGCAGCGGGAATATCCGCTCCGGGAGCAAACCGGTTATTGGGAACAACCGTAAATGTGGGCCGCTGCCCTGCGTACTGCTCCTGCTGGGGCGGGGAGCGGAACGCGGATCACCCGCTTCAAGGGAAGCGACGGCCACGAGGCAGAAAGCCAACTGTGAGTGCCCAATATTACCACAGCTCCTTCCCGGAGAATTCGTCCCAGAAGGTACAACTCCCGCTGCGGTTCCGCAGGCCACCATTGGCCCAGGTGCCAAAACACCACTTGATCCCCAGGGCTTGCTTGCAAAGGCCATTTGCCTGGCCCAGTGGGCGGATGCCAGCGTCCCACAATGCCAAGCTCTTGGAGTTCCAACTGGATCCATCGGGCCAACTCTCCATCGCCGATCCACAGCAGAGCTGAGGTTGAAAAGGGACGGAGCCGGTGGCCAAAACACGCCCTCGGAGCTTCTTCCACCACAGGATGAGTGTTCCAGGGCACCAGGGTGCTAAGAGCGCCCATGCCCCCGTGGCACCACTCGTGCCACCAATTTTCCCACCACCAGGACCAACTGTGCCAAGGCACGCAGGTCAGCACCGGCCGAGTCATGTCGGAGGTACGATACACCAAAGCCGACAAAGGGCCTTCCAACACCACTTGCCCGGCCAAGGGGAAGTGGCTAGTGGCCCGAGCCACCAGAGAAGCTCCCACCTGACCCCAGTACTGCTGCTCCCAAATCAACAAGTCCGGACGGCAAGAGCCAAGCTGAGGGGCTTTCGCTTTGAGAAAGCTTGGGTTCACGATGCGCACAGGTGCACATTGGGCCACAGTGGCCAGGGCCTCTTGGGCCCAAGGGGCCACAGAGCCCAACCACCACACCTGTAACTGTTCCAGACAAGTGGAGTGGGAGCCGTTTCCGGCCACGGGAGTTCCCTTTTGAGAAGCAGGAGCAGCGACGGAAGGAAGTCGGGCTATGATAGTGGCTGGCCCCGAAACACGAAAAGCCGAGGTGCGTTTTCATCCTTCGGCTGGCTGCATGCACCACTAGCGGTTCTAGCACCCAAGCTTGCTTTTACCGGCGGGGTTGACTTCCCCGGCCAGGGCTGCTTATCAGAGCCGCTGCGGCAATGGTGTCTCTTGCTTGATTGGGGTGCTCATGCTCGCATCTGGCAACCTGGTCAGCAACCTGAACTTGGCAAGCTGGGGCAGACCCTGGGCCTGCTGGCTGGGAGTGTTAGGCATTGCGCTGGCCGGTTGCACGGCAGCGGTGGTTCAAACCTCCGGCACCGAAACTTGGCTCAGCTCGGCTCGGATGAGTCCTGACGCCGCAGGGCTGGATGTGTTTTTCATTCCTCTGTCTGCCCGAAACGAGGAGCTTTATGAGCGTCTTTGGGCCGAAGTGGACGAACAAGTGCTGTCGCCTCAGCTTCGGCAAAGGTTGTACGAGAACGGATTCCGCGTAGGCGTGGTGGGAGCCCAGTTGCCCCAGGTCCTGCAACAACTGCTCATGCGTCAGGGTTTGTTGGGTTCAGGCACTCAAGTGCCCGAGCCGCATCTGCCTCAGTTAGTTGACGGCAGCCCACGGATCACCGTGCGCCACATCCAACTTCGTCGCGGACGACGCTCCGAAGTCGTGGCCTCCGGCACTTTTGACGAATTGCCGGTGCTGGTCAAGGACGGACAAGGGGTGCTGGGCAACACCTATCGGCAGTGTCAGGGGATCTTCGCCCTGCGGTGTTTTCCAGACCGTGATGGCAGCGCGTTGGTGGAGTTGGTGCCGGAGTTGCACTACGGACATCCTCGCCAGGTGTTTTCAGCTCAAGAGGGAATGTGGCGCGTGGTGACCCAGCGTCCTCGGGAAGTTTACGACCACTTGAGTGTGGAAGTGAAGTTGCACTTGGGCCAGATGCTGATTTTGGGGGCGGCGTTGGATCGCCCGGGCACGCTTGGGCACCGGTTTTTTGACATGCCGGGCACTCAGCCGCCCATGCGCCGCGTGCTGTTGATTCGCTTGGCCACCGTGCAGCCCCAATTGCCTGAGCCCTCCGCAGCCTCAGAGCAATCTCTGCCGTAGGTTTGCTAATGGAATCGGGCGGCTGTGTCGGACCTCAGCAGGATGACAAAAGCCGTCGCGCAATAGGCTCCCAAAACCGCAGTACCCAAGAGATTGAGCTGAAGCAGATTACACAAAGCCAGCACGCCAGAGAGTCCTGCCAGCACCAAGGTAGTAACTCGGGCCCAATTGCGGAGTCTCAACAGCCCCACTCCGGTAATGATCCACAAAACTGCCATAACCATTACCAACACGGCCACAATAACCATCACTGCTCCGCCTATTTGGAAAAAGCTTTCCACTTGAGCTCTGGCTTGTTCGTCCAGTTGGGGATTTTGGGCCAGTTCTCTTTGCAGTTGCTGGCCGCCTAGTCCGAACACGGCTCCCCCCAGGAGGAAGCAGAGCCCTGCCAGAATAGAAAGCCCTCCCAGAACGAAGTTGTACACAGCCACGGCAATCACTCCTCCGGGCACTCCTGCCGAGGGGGGTGGAGAAGGCATGCCCGTAGGAGCCATCGGCGATTGATAGGGGGACGGAGTTCCACCGGGCGGGGGAAACTGCGGAGGCTGAGGTGTGCTCATTCTGCACGCTCCTTTCAAGCCAGAACCTGCTAGCGGAGTGATTTAGGTTTTAACGGATCATTCGGTCCGAGAGCAAAAAGATTTTGAAAAAACTTCCCCGTCGCGTCGCCGGTTAGTTCCCCGAGGCGGCATCGTGAGAACTCGTCCCGGCAGGCTGCGGCATCTGGTCCAGCAAACGCACGATGGCCCCTTTGAGCTGATTGAGCCCTTGGCCCGTTACGGCCGAAATCAAAAGCACCGTGCGCTGGGGCAAGGCTTGCTGAAGTTGCTGGTGCACTGCAGCGGCTTGGGGCAAATCGGCTTTGGTCACGGCCACGATTTCCGGCCGCTGGGCCAGTTGCGGATCGTAGGCTTCCAGCTCACGGCGAATCGTGTGGTAGTTGTGCAACGGATCCGAGCCGTCCGCAGGAGCCGGCTCCACCAGGTGCACGAGCACTCGGGTGCGCTGGACATGGCGCAAAAAGTCGTGGCCCAAGCCGTGGCCTTGATGGGCCCCTTGGATCAGTCCTGGTATGTCGGCCAGCACAAAAGCCCGATCCTCGCCCACGATCACCTGGCCCAAGTTCGGTTCGCGGGTGGTGAAGGGGTAATCGGCCACTTTGGGCCGAGCGCGGGAGAGTCGGGCCAACAGGGTGCTTTTTCCTGCGTTGGGCATGCCCACCAGACCCACATCGGCCAGCAACTTCAGCTCCAGCACCAAGGTGCGCACCTGACCAGGCTGTCCGGGCGTGGTTTGCCGAGGAGCACGGTTGGTAGAGCTTTTGAAGTGAGCATTGCCTCGTCCGCCGCGGCCACCTCGGGCTACGACGAATCGCTGTCCCGGACTCACTAGGTCCTGAAGCACCAACCCTCTTTGAGCATCCTTAACCACCGTGCCGGGAGGGACTCGCAGCACCAGATCGCGCCCTTTGCGCCCGTGGCGGCAGTTGCCCTGCCCTGGCCGTCCATTCTCGGCCCGATAGTGCGCACGATGAGCCAGCGGAGCCAGCGTGGTCAATTGAGGGTCCACTTCCAGAATCACGCTGCCTCCGTCTCCACCGTCTCCTCCATCGGGCCCACCTCGCGGAATAAAGCGCTCCCGACGAAAGCTCAAGCAGCCGTTGCCGCCTCGGCCAGCCTCCACCACAATTTGTACCCGATCTACGAACACCATCAGTGCTTGCTCCTACAAAGCCTTGGTTCATTGTACGCAGCGGAAGCTGGTGCGGACCACGGGCCAGAACCTCAGGGCTTGTCTTCCCCCGGACAGGGGCCAAAATGGCCTGCTGTAAGTGTGTTGGGCAATGCGCCACGGGCAATGAGGACACTCCCTACAATGAACACACCTGTTGCTACCACCGAGTTGGAACAACTGGCCATCAACACCATTCGCACCTTGGCCATGGACGCCGTGGAGCGGGCCAAAAGCGGCCATCCCGGCACTCCCATGGCTTTAGCTCCAGTGGCTTATGTGCTGTGGAACGAGGTGCTGCGTTACGATCCGCAGCATCCCTTGTGGCCGGCTCGGGACCGATTTGTGCTTTCCTGTGGGCACGCGTCCATGCTTCTTTATGCACTTTTGCACTTGTCGGGCGTGGTCCAGGTGGACGAAAAAGGCCAGCCCACTGGAGAAATGGCTGTCTCGTTGGACCAGATTCGCAACTTCCGACAGCTTCACAGTCGCACGCCGGGACATCCGGAGTTTGGCGAGACTTCGGGTGTGGAGACCACCACAGGCCCGTTGGGCCAAGGATGCGGCAACAGCGTGGGCATGGCCGCCGCCGCCCGATGGCTGGCCCAACACTTCAACCGGCCCGGATTCCCCCTGTTTGACTTCAATGTCTATGTGCTTTGCAGCGACGGGGACTTGATGGAGGGCCTGGGCTGTGAGGCCGCCTCGCTGGCCGGACACTTGAAACTCTCCAACCTCTGCTGGATCTACGACGACAATCACATCACCATTGAAGGCGACACCAAGCTGGCTTTCAGCGAGGATGTGCCCAAGCGGTTTGAAGCCTTGGGCTGGCAGGTGGTCCGGGTGGGGGATGCCAACGATCTGGACGCGCTGCGCGCGGCTCTGGCCGCGTTTCACGAAAACGATCAAGGACCTACTTTGATCGTCGTGCGAAGTCACATCGCTTGGGGAGCGCCCAACAAACAAGACACCGCTGAAGCTCACGGCGCCCCCTTGGGTGAGGAAGAAGTCCGCCTGACCAAACGCCGCTACGGATGGCCCGAGGATGCCCAATTTCTGGTCCCCGAGGAAGTTCGCCAGTTGTTTGCCCAGGGG
>JAJRRR010000382.1 GCA_024279285.1 Planctomycetota bacterium | reverse complement strand
GGCGATTGAGTTGGCTCATGACCCGTTGGGCCACTACTTCGGTGTCCCAACCGTCACGATGAGGGTCAATGCGGTTTTTGGCCTCCTTTTTCTCCTCAGCAGCCGAGGTGGGAAGCAAAACCGGT
Organism: Planctomycetota bacterium; assembly: GCA_024279285.1. Taxonomy (GTDB): domain Bacteria; phylum Planctomycetota; class Planctomycetia; order Pirellulales; family S012-138; genus S012-138. Next base: position 2,496 of record JAJRRR010000382.1, on the reverse strand, counting down.
TGGTCCACCACTTGGGTGGACGAGCTGCGCGAATCAGAGTCCGAGGAAGTCTTTTCCGCAGCAGGCGGCGTAGGGGCCTTTTGTGGGGCTTCTACTTGAGCTTGGGAAGGGGGTTGGAGCTGAAGCCGAGGCTCTCGCTGGCGGCTTGTCCAGAACCACACTCCCCCCACCGCCACCAGCACAACGGCAAGTGCCAGGATTCGTTTCATGGTTCTTGGTCCGAATTGTTGAGGATGACACTTATGATCCGCTGGGAAGTGATCGGGCAGGAGCCCATGGCTCTACTCGCCCAGGGGTTTGCAACAGATAGTAGCGATTCACCTGCGGGGAATGGAGGCGGTCTTGGGATCCATCGGGCCAGGTGACTTCAATGTATTCCACACTCTCCTGCGAGCCTAAGCCGAAGTGGACCATCGGCGGTTGTTGGCTCTGGAACGAGTCGCCGTTGACCACTTGCCACACATACAGTTGCTCGGGGGTTTTCACTTTCACTTTGGCTCCCCAAGGAGTGCGTCCCGACCCCTGTTCGTACAACCGAAGTCCGATCCATCGGCCGGGATACTGTCCTTGGTTTCGGAAGACCCGCAGTTGTGAGCCTACATGGGGGAGCTCCAGAACTCGGGAAAACACCACCAGATCCAGCCGGCCGTCGCCATCAAAGTCGGCTCGAGCCACATGCCGCGAGTCCTGCTCCAGTGCTACTCCCAGCAAAAAGGCCACATTCTCGTACCGACCCGGCCCTACCTGAAGCCACAGCACATTGTGCTCATATCCGTTCCAGGACATTTTGGCAAGCTCTTGTGGACCTACCAGATCGTAGAAGAACTTTTCTATTTCCGGGTCGGGTTTTTCCACATCAATGTAAACATCATGGCACCAGTATCGGGTGCAATAGTCCTTGGCCGTGCCGCGGCTGATGTGCCCGTTGGCCACATAAATGTCCAGGTCCCCATCGTTGTCCAGGTCAAAGCTGGTCGTGCCCCAGGACCAACCAGTGCGAGCCACGATGTCGTTGAACGGTGCTTGCCGAAAGATACCCCCTCCTTGGTTCAAGTACATCCGGTTCCCATAGCCCATTTCTTTGCGCATCTGGTTCTTGTCGGGGGCATCGGCACGGCCCAAGCCCAAAAAGTCCAACCTTCGGGCGGTGGTGGATGACATGCCAATCATGTAAAAGTCCAGCTTGCCATCCAGATTGAAGTCGCCGAAGGTGTGGGCCATGCCGAAAGCGTAGCGTTTGTCCACGCACTTTTGGGTCACTTCGGTAAAGTGCCCTTTGCCATCGTTGTGGTACATGTCCAGGCCGGAGAAATCATTGACCGTAATCAGGTCCAAATCGCCATCGTTGTCCAGGTCCACAAAAGAAGCGCTGTAGGTTCGGCGAAATCGCTTGGCAGCCAGTCCCGATTCCTCCGTAATATCTACAAACTGCCCGTTGCCGTCGTTGCGCAGCAGATAGGCCGGCAGCCCGTTGTTGGCATCGTAATAGGGAGTGGGAGTCTGGCCTTGCACATATGGGCCCAGATACTGCCCGATCCACACATCCAGATCCTTATCCCCGTCAATGTCTCCTGCGGTGATGACCGAGGCTCCAGGCAGTTCGTCCATTCCCGGCAGGCGCCGTCCAGGGGTGCTGAACCGGCCACGGCTGTCGGCCTGGAAATAAAAAGCTCCCTTTTTCCCGGCTACCAGCAAATCCGGTTTGCCATCCCCGGAAAAATCGGCCAACAGGCCTGCTCCAATTTCCCACACGCCCGTTTTGGGATTGAACAGCTCGTCGGGCGTGTGGTCAAACAACTGGTCCTTGCGGAAGGAGAAGTTGCCTTCGTTCCAGTAGAGTAAGTTGTAGTTGGGCAGAATCAGTTCGCTGAGCCCATCGCCGTCCAGGTCATAGATGATCAGTTGAAACATTGCCCAGGGGTCCTTGCGAAACACCTCGTCGCCCAGGACGAACTTGGGCTCAAATACCGGAGGCCCTTGGCGGTAGAGGACCTTCCAGTTGCGGGCTACGATTTTTTCCACTTCCGGCCGAGGGTTTTCCAGATCCTGGACCGGTTTCCAGAGCACTTCCAGATTGCCGGAAAGGATGTAGCGAGTTTGGGTCTTCACATTCTCAACATGGAACACGGTGGAAAAGACCGATTTGGCTTGCTGCCCCTTGCGTGGCGGAGTGAATTTGGAGTGGTGAAATTCGCACTGCACGATGCGGAAACCTTGGGCGCGGAACCGATCTAGAAGTTGTTCCCATTGCTGGTGTGACAGGGTAGAAGTGGGAGCACCCAGCTTACCGCTGCGAATGCCCAAGTCCAGTTCCTCTCCAGGTTGCCAACTGCCAAAAGTGATCTCCTGGAAGGGAAACCGCTGCAAGGGGACGAACTTGTCCTGGCTGTTGCGGATCAAGTCCCAAAGGAACACAAAAGGCTCTTCAAACTTCTGGGCCAGCACTTCGTCGGCCCAAAGGGTCTGATCCAGTTCCTTGCGTAACTGGATGAGCTC
>JAJRRR010000381.1 GCA_024279285.1 Planctomycetota bacterium | reverse complement strand
CGAAAGACGCTGCTTTCTTGGGCCAGATAGCCCATCCCTCCGTCTCGGGCGCGGCGATACATGGGCCAATTGGTCACATCCAGACCGTTGAGAAACACGCGGCCTTGGTCTGGTTCAATCATGCCGCAGGTCATGCGAAAGCTTGTGGTTTTTCCGGCTCCGTTGGGTCCGAGCAAGCCGACGATTTCGCCCCGATCCACTTGAAAACTCACCCCATCCACCACGCGACGCTTGCCGTAGGTTTTGACCAGTCCCTGCACATCCAGCAGCATCGCCGTCCTCCTTGACTGGCTGGGGGAATCGGGGTTAGCGGATGAATTTCATGCGCTGAAAGTTCGGCGTCCAGGGCAGGGGGGACCGCCACGGATGAGGCCAATAAATGAACAAGGCCCGACCGATCATCAACTCCTCAGGCACATAAGGATCCACCCATTCCCGGGCATCCCGGCTGGAGGCCGTGTTATCACCCAGCACGAAGTACTGACCCTCCTCCAACGGAAAGTCCCGATAGGGCACGCCCAGGCTCGGGTTGGACGAAGTGCGGTAGTAAATGTCCCGATACAATGCCAAGTGCTGCACCGCCACTTGAGTGCCCGGACCGGCGCCGATGCCAGCCGGAGAGTAGTCAGCAGGGGTAGAGGCCAAGCTCTGCCCGGGAGGAGTCAACAGCGGATAGGTGGTCGGCGAGTCAAATTCCACCTCCTGACCGTCCACCAGCAAACGCAATTGATGATCAATGTTGGAAAACATCACCCGATAACTGCCGGGGCTCCGAATGGGTGTTTGGGCCCGGGGATGGCGGTTGGGCTTTCCATTCGGGCCAGGGTCAAAAAGCCGACGGCCTTGGTCTATGGACAAGCGGACCTCTCCGGTCTTGAGGTCTATCTTGGCCTGGAAAAACCGTCCTCCTTTGATCAGCTCCAGCACCACATAGCCTTGGGCTTTTTGGACTTCCAGTTCCAGTTCCAGGGCCAGATCGCTGACCCATTTTTTCCCTTCGCCACCTCGGGCTTCGCCGTAATAGGCCCAACGCAACAGGTGATTCATGGTCGTATCGGTGTTGTAGGCCAGAAAGTCGCGGATGAGCTGAGGTTCAGGCGGCTGCTGGAGCTTGCCTTGGAGTAGTTGGGCCCATTGATCACGCACGCGTGAGTGGACCAGGGGGCCGGGGGAGTGGGGCACAAAGTGCCGATAGCGAATCCACACTTCCTCCTGAGCCGTGCCGTCGGTTTGAAAACGCCGATAGTGATCCTGGGCTTGCCAACCGCCGGGCACCTGAAACTTGGAAGGCCATAGCTGTTCGTTGCGGCGGATTAAATCACGGCGATGTAAGACAAAGTCATCTCCCACGGCAGCTTGGCTGCGCAGCCACCACTGAAGCGGAAGCCACCCCTCCAAATTCCCTTGCGGATCATAAACCCACCGGTGAAAATTCGCCGGAGCAGGACTCCATCGGGGCGGCCAACCTCGTGCGTAAATCGTTACTTTCCCTTCCCGATCCACCGTGGGCACATAGTCGTTGTGGTGCACCGGGCGAAGCATGGCCAGCATCTTCAGCACCGGCTTACGCAAAATGACGAACTGATCTTCCGGATTGGCCGTCTGGTCGTTGGACTCCAGGGGGCGAGCCAACAAATCTCCGTCGGCGATCCGGATCACTTCTCCTGGCATGCCTACCAATCGCTTGATGTAATTGGTTTGGGCCTTTTCCGGATAGTGGAACACCACCACATCCCAACGGCGAAGCCGCCCAAACTTGACCACAATAATGCGGTCTCCATCGTAGGAGGGTTCATCTGCGGGTTCATCGGGCACGAGTTTTCGGGCTTGGGGCTTGCGCAGCTCCCAGGCCCGACGGTCGTACAGAGCCCAGTAGCCGCAGTTGGGACAGCGTCCGGCCACCACCAGAAACTCCTCGGCCATTTTTTGGGCCTGTTCGTACTGCTGGCGCACATAGTCCACTTCTTCGGCGCTGACCAGTCCCCGTTCTAGTTGGGCTTCCAGCCGAGTGAGTTCTTGTCGCAATCGGGCGGCGTCAGCTTGAGCTTCCAAAGCTCGGGCATCTTCCTCGGCGCTGGCTCCCACTTGGTAGTTAAATCCGCAGCGGGGGCACTGCACATCCTTGTGCCGGCCCATCAGCGTGGTGGCCATAGACCCTGTGGGAATAACAAACGCCTCGGCCGAAAACGACTTGAACAAAAAGGCCAGCGCAAAGGCGATCAAGATGGACTCCACCAGTTCCCGCAAGGTGTCCACCTTGGGCTGGGGGGCTGGGGAGTCCTTGGATTTGGGCTCCGGGAACTTTTCTTTGGTTTTCTCTTTGGAACTCACGGCTGATCGGTTCCTTGTGCCTCTTTTGCAGGGAACTGTGTGCAAAGCAAGCGCGTTTGAAAAAGCAAAACCTCACTTTCCCAGGAAAGCTGCTGCAAGCTTCCCAGGGCAGGGCAATGGTTCCCAACTGGGGCAAGCCGCAGCCAGGGTTTGGAACTTCGCCGTGTGCCTAAACTTCCAACTTGCCCCAGCTTCGCTTCCTCTTTGTTGCATTGTGGTCTTCTCCGGGGCTTGAGCCAAGAGCAACCTACATTGGAATGCCCACTTGCTCCGGATTTCCTTGGGCGTGTCCGGTCCCTGGTCAAAGTGAGAATGGAGGTGGACGAAGTGATCTGGCTACCCTTGCTTTGGCTGGCACACAAGCCAACAAATTGGCCTGGACTGGTCGTCCGAGAGTTTCTAAGCTGCTGCCCCTTTTTTGCCACAGGCCCGCTGCTCCGGTTTTCCTTCGGTTTGCCTGTCACTTTCAAAAGGGCCGTGTGCATGCAGTCTGTTGCCAGGGAACATTCTGAACAAAGCATCTTCCACCAGGACTGGGGTTTTCTGGTTCTGGCGGCAGTGGTCTTAGGGTTGATATTCTTCTACCCCTTGGTGTTGCCCATCCCTTTGTTGGATCCGGACGAAGGACTGCACGCCAGCATTTCTCAAGAAATGGTGGAGCATGGCCACTGGCTGGTGCCGCAACTGATAGAGCGACCGTTTTGGGACAAGCCGATTTTGTACTTTTGGGCACAGGCTGTTTCGCTTCGCTTCTGGGGCATGCATGAGCCGGCAGTGCGACTGCCCGGAATGCTGTTCGGCCTTTTGGGCGTGTGGAGCACGGCCGTGGTGGCCCGACGGTTGCTCCACCCCAAAGTGGGAACCCTGGCTGCCCTGTGCTACGCCACCACCGTGCTGCCTGCCTCGCTGGTTCAAGCTGCCTCGCACGATGTGGCCCTGGTGCCCTGGGTCAACTTGGCCGTGGTTTGTTTGTGGGAGATGGACCGGAGCCCAAGGTGGAGAGGGCGCTTTGCGTGGGCTGCTGGAGCCGGAGGGATACTGGCCCTGGCGCTGCTGACCAAAGGGCTGGTCGGGGTGGTTGTCGTGGGAGGGGCGTTCGGATTGTACTTGCTGCTGAGCCGAAGGCTGCGACGGTGGCACTGGTTGGCGGCCTTCGGCGTGCTGCTTGTGGCAGCGTTGCTAGCCGCACCTTGGTACTTGTACATGGAGCTTCGCTCCCCCGGCTATCTCTATTATTGGTTTGTTCAGCGTCACTTGGGCGGATTTCTCCATGCCAGGCTCTGGCATGGCCAGCAGCCGTGGTGGTACTACCTGCCGGTTTTGTTAGGCGGGGGACTGCCCTGGGTGATCTATTTGCCAGCGGCTGCCTGGGGCCTGAGGCTGGCACAACAGGGGAAACTCCACGCTTGCTCCCCTCAACAACGCCAGGGGCTTGTGCTGTTGTGGTGTTGGTTCTTGGGGGGATTGATGTTTTTCTGTGTTTCTCGGGCCAAATTGGTCACTTATGTGTGGCCGTTGTTCCCTCCCATGGCCGTCTTGGCAGCTTGGGCGTGGTTCGTCTGTCTTCGTCCTGAGCCACCGATTTTGATCCGGCACTTGGTAAGCAGAGCTTTTTGGACGGGTTGTCTCATAGGACCTGTCGCCCTCCCTGCTGCCATGGCAGTGGTGGAGCAGAAGTTCGGTTTTTCCCTCCCCGGGACAGCTTATCTGGTGGGAGGGATGGTGGCGGCAAGCTGCTGGCTGGTGCTACTGCTGTGGAAGAAGCGAGGTCCGGAAGGGGCATTGGGAGGAGCCTATCTGGTGCTGGCCTGCCATCTGGCGTTTGTCATGACTGTGGTGATTCCCCCTTTGAGCCAGCAAGTCAGCTCCCAAGCACTGGCTGAGCTGTTCAATCGGCGAGGATACCTACCCTCACGGCTGGTGTTTTATCGGGACCGCTTGGGCTCGTTTGTGTTTTATTTGCGTCCTGAACTGAGGCGTCAGCTCTCCTGGGATCGGATTGTCCTGCTCAACGAGGATCAGACCCAACAGTTGAAAAAAGCTCCGGTGGTCATCACCCCTTGTCGGTTTGCTGATCAGGTCAGTGGTGTGTTGGGTCAAAGTGCGAAGGTGGAGCAAGCGGGCCGACATGTAGTGTTTTGGGTCCGGCGGAGTGATTTTCCCTCAGATCATCCGGCGGTGGCTCTGCCCCCCTCAGGCCCCAAACGCTAGCTCCCTTCGCCTGAGAGAACTTCCAACTGAACTTCAAAGCCTTTGCTGGTGGGCATGCCCGAACCGTGCGTGTCGGAGTCCATCAGCCGGCTGGACAAATCTCCATAGGGGACAAAGAGCACCCCTGGGGGCAGATCACCGTCTTTGGCCGGGATGACTTCGGCTATGACGCTCCCCACCTCGTTAAACAAACGCACCCGAGCGCCGGATTTCAGGCCCAGTCGCTGCATGTCCTGAGGGCACATTTGCACCTGGGAAGTTTCTTGCTGATATTCGCGCGTGAACTTCCCTTGGCTGATCCCACAGCCTTGGCGGCTAGTTCGGCCCGGAATGAGGATGAATCGCTCCATCGGAGTTGCGGTTCTTGTGTGGGGAACGAGCTTGAGCCAACCGGCGTTGGAGCCTCAAAGCCCGAAGCACACTCCCGTGCCGTTGCAAGGAGGTGTCCTGGTTGTAAGCCGCGATGGCTTCCTGATAGCGTCCGGCAGCTTCGTAGGCTCGAGCCAGATTATACCGGGCTCCATCTTGCCAACGCCGGTAGTCCTTCCGCCCTAGCACCCGATCGCGGAAGTATTCTATGGCCGTTTCATAATCCTTGCGATCGTAGGCGGCCAGCCCCAGCCAATAAGTGGCATCTTGTTTGGCTTGCAACAGGGCTTTCCAGTGGCTGAGGGCTTGTTGAGCCTGGGCTTGCAAGTGTTGCAACTGTTGGGGATCCACGCGAGGATCGTTGGCCAGGGTTTGGAGTTGGTGTTTCATGGGTTCAATTTGTTGGCGACGGAGGCGTTCCAGCTCTTGTTCCGGCATACGCACCAGTTGATAGTGATGCACCGCGCCTTGTTCCCCGGAGAGTTGGCCGCGGAAGTGCATGATGCGGGCTTTCCACAGTGGGCGGTGCACAATTTCAATCTGCTCGGCGGCTTTTTGACTTTTCTGCTCGGTGGACTGGTCTTCCTCGGACTGCTGGAGAAACTTCCAGCCGGCTTTGGCCAGGGCTTTTTGCAAATCCGCTCCTCGTTTGTCCTTGATACGCACGCCGACCACTTGAAGAAACGGCATGAGTTTTCGGGCTTCTGCGGCGCGCTGTTCAGGGGTGAGTGTGGCCTGACGCACCCGACACTCGTAAGGCCATATCCACGGGCGCACCTGGCTAATGTAGCGACATCGGCCCACCTGCTGGGCAATGTATTCCGGCACAATGGTCAAAGCCAAACGATGCGATCCGGAAAGGTGCTCTTCCAGAACCCGCATTCGTCGGCTCAAAAAGTGGGGCGAAGCCTCAAACAACGCCACCAGGTTTTTCAACTCCTCGGAATGCACCGGATAAGTAAACCGTCCCGGAATGTCCAACTGGCGAAGCACTTGAGGATTTTCAACGGCCTGGGTCAAAGTGGCTACCCCTTGCCCGTCTGGACCAGGAATCGGCAAACCCAGCATGTGGTCAAACAAGTACAACTCCCCGTCCAAGTACAGAGCCGGAATCCACGGCCGCGGAGGCTGACCTTTCTTGCCCGGAAATGCCAGCAACACGACTTCCATTCCCTGCTGTCGGGCCAAGAGCATAAAGGTCCACACCCGGTTCAAGGGGTGACCGCGACCAAAAAGCAAAGTTTGCCACACCAGCTCCCGCACCTCTTTCCGGCCAATGTCTTCCAATTGAATGTTGCGCACGGTCCAGTCAAAGAGGGCCTGGGCCACTTCCAGAGGGCTGGTGTGCTCCTGGGCCACTTGGTCCGAAATCCACCGCAGCCACACCGTCTCCAGCAGAATGATCCCTTCATGGTGCTGAAAACGCATCTTGTCCAGTTGATCAAAACCCAGTTGTTGTTGCATCTGTTGGGGCACGGCGGTGGTGATCACCGGATGGAGCTTCCAACTGCCTGAAGGACGCTGGAACTCCAACCACTGATTGAGCCGTTCCACCACACGTGTGGTTACATGTTCCAGCTCGTACTGTTCGCATTGTTCCAAGGTGGTAATGACATAATTGAGCAATTTGTCGGCACGCTGTTGGAGCTCTTTTTCCGACTGGCCGTAGAAACCCTCGTAGGGGACCACATCGGGCCGCAGGAGCCACAACAAAAACAGCACCAGCACCACACCCACCACCGACCAGCTCCGCAGAGGACGACGGCGAAACTGGTCTTCAATCCACAAAGACAATGAAAACGGTTCGTGACTCATCCGAGTTTCTCCACCGTTTGACGCAGTTGCAGCAATCGCCGAAGCAGATTGGGGAACTGATCCAAGGGGACCATGTTCGGGCCATCGCTGAGGGCTTGATCGGGCTGGGGGTGGGTTTCAAAAAACAGGGCATCGGCTCCCACGGCCACGGCTGCCCGAGCCAACGGTTCTACCCACTGCCGCTGCCCCCCGCTGGCATGCCCCAACCCCCCAGGCTCTTGCACACTGTGCGTGGCATCAAACACCACTGGAGCACCCAATGCCTGCATTTGGGGAATGCTCCGCATATCGTTGACCAGTCGTCCATAGCCGAACATGGTGCCTCGCTCACACAACAATACGCCGCAAGCTCCAAAGTGGATCAGCTTCTCCAACACATGGCGCATGTCCCAGGGAGCGAGAAATTGCGGTTTTTTCACATGCACCGGTTTTCCGGTTCGGGCGGCGGCGGCCAGCAGGTCGGTTTGTCGGGCCAGGAAGGCCGGTATTTGGACCAAATCCACCACTTCCCCCACCGCCGCTGCCTGATGCGACTCGTGAATGTCCGT
>JAJRRR010000380.1 GCA_024279285.1 Planctomycetota bacterium | reverse complement strand
GCCCAGGACAAGTGCCATGTGCTGCTCCCGGGGCGTTATCGCAAGAGCCGCTCGGTGCAGCAGCATGTGGTGGCGTGTTGGGAGCGGAAGCTGCCCAAGCATCGGGACGAGCCGTGGTTTTTGATGACCGACCTGGGTTGGAGCGGGCGGAAGCTGGTGGAGCTTTACGGCAAGCGGATGACGATCGAGCAGAGGATAGGTCAGGCCCGGTTCCCCCTCCAGACGCTGCGCCCCAGGTTCTCGGGCGGTTAAACAGGATAGGAGGAGGAATGCTTTTCTTCTTCCCAAAAAATGTTACCATGATCACCGGCTTTCGGCGGTGACTTGGTTCCCTGCTTGCATCACGGAGAGGGCGTCATGCTCGGGGCAACGATCGGAATGAACATGTTCCAGTGGCTCTGCACGGCGGTGGTCTTTGTGGCCGTGGTGGTGATGGTGCTGGTGGTGCTCAAGTATGGCAACTTGTGGCTTCGGGCGTTTATGTCCAATGCCCATGTGAGCATCTTCAGCCTCATCGCCATGAGTTTGCGCAAGGTGAATGCCCCCTTGATTGTGGATGCCCGGATCATGGCCGTTCAAGCCGGACTGCGCGAAGTGACTACCCGACGGTTGGAAGCGCACTACTTGGCCGGTGGGGATGTATTGCGGGTGGTTCGGGCGTTGATTGCGGCGCATCGGGCCGATATTCCGTTGGACTTTGACCAGGCCGCTGCCATTGATCTGGCCGGACGCGATGTGCTGGACGCCGTGCAAACCAGCGTGCATCCCAAAGTGATCGATTGCCCTGACCCCAAACGCTCCCACAAAAATGTCCTCAGCGCAATTGCCAAAAACGGGGTGGAGCTTCGGGTGCGAGCCCGAGTCACCGTCCGAACCAACCTGGAACAACTCATCGGAGGAGCTACCGAGGAGACCATCATTGCCCGAGTGGGCGAAGGGATCATTACGGCCATCGGCTCGGCCGAAAACCACGAAGAAGTGTTGGAAAATCCTGATTTGATCTCCCGGGCGGTGTTGGCCCGAGGACTGGACGCCCACACTGCTTTTGAGATCGTCTCCATCGACATTGCCGATATAGATGTGGGCGAGAACATCGGAGCCCGACTCCAAGCCGACCAGGCCGAAGCGGACATGCGGGTGGCCCGGGCTCGGGCCGAAATGCGACGCGCGATGGCCATGGCCGAGGAGCAAGAGATGAGGGCGGAAGTGGCTGCCAAGCGAGCCGAGCTGCTCCTGGCCGAAGCCGAAGTGCCCAAAGCCATGGCCGAAGCTTTCCTGCAAGGCAAACTCTACGCTTCCCAGGACGGCTCTCCACCGCCCATCCCTCCGGCCCGATAACTTTCTACCCCACAGCACGAATCCTAAACCCCTGCTGTTTTTCTTGGCGGAAAGATGAGCCAATCCAGCTACCAATCGGAATCTGCTAATCCGGTTCGCAGCTCGGCTTTGCTTTCGGCTTCCACCTCAGTGCTCGTGGTGGTGGATGTTCAGGAGAAGCTAATCCCCTTGATTCCTCATCATCGTCGCTTGGTGTGGAACATTGGACGATTGCTCCAGGCTGCCCAAGTGTTTCAAGTGCCGGTGTTGGGTACGGAGCAGTATCCTCGGGGACTGGGGCCCACGGTCCCGGAGCTACGCCATGCTTTGGGGCCGGTGCCTGAAAAGCTCACCTTCTCCTGCTTGGGCTGTCCGGAGTTCGCCAGCCAACTAGATCCCCAAACCCGCTGGCAAGTGGTCCTGGTGGGCATTGAAACCCATGTGTGCGTCCAGCAAACCGCTTTGGACTTGATGGAAAAAGGGCTGGATGTGTTCGTAGTGGCCGACGCCGTGGGTGCCAGGGCTGAGCTGGATCATCAGATCGCCTTGCGACGCATGGAATCGGCCGGTGCCACTCTCACCACCACCGAATCGGTCATGTTTGAGTGGTGCCAGCGAGCAGGCACCGAACAGTTCAAATCCATCAGCCAATTGGTCCGCCAATCGCCTCCGGAGGAGGAAACTTCCAACTAGTCGGCGGAGCAGAGCAGATTGCCCTTGGAAACAACCGGCGTGCGGCCAGCGTTTTGAGGGCTACTTTAAGAGCTTTGGGGCGGAAGGGGTTCCGAGAACAGTTGTTGCAACTGGGGAAGCATCTGGCCCATTTCGGCTTGGGTCAGTTCCAGGGCTTTTTGTCGGGACTTTTCCAAAGCGTCGTTGGTAGCCGCCACGATCAGGTCTTCCAGCAGTTCGTGGTTTTCCTCGCTCAGCAGAGAACGATCCACTTCACACCGCAAGACCTGGCCATTACCGTTGCACACCACGCGCACCATCTCCCCGCCAGCAGTGCCTTGGGCCCGAAGCTGCTGGAGCTTCTGGCTCAATTGCTCCATCTGCTGATTGATTTGAGAGGCGTTGCGCAACAGGCTCAGCAGATTTCCAAGTCCACGAAACAAGGCCGCTTCTCCTGCCAGGGGGAAATGGTGCCCGGTTCTATTTTCATTCTAGGTCACACTTGCAAAAAACCAGCCCACACTCGGGGGAGACCCACACATGCAGAAAGTTGGGAGCCTTCGGCAAGGGGTAGGGGGATTATTCCGAGTGGGAGACATTTAGCCGATTTGCCAGACGAAGGATACGGCGTGCTACCGCCTCCGGGGGGACTCCTTCCCCCATTTCCACCGGAACGCACTCTTTCATCCGTTGAAACCATGTGAGCTGATGTTTGGCATAGCGGCGCGTGCGCTGTTGGATTTTCTCCACCATCTCCGGCCAGGAGAGTTTCCCTTCCAGATGGAGGGCGATTTCCTGGTATCCGACGGCTTGTCGGGCGGTGGGCCCCAAGCGGCCCGAACGCTGCAGCTCCGCCACTTCTTCCACCCAACCTTGCCGTAGCATTTGTTCCACGCGACGGTTGATCCGCTCGTAAAGCACCGGCCGAGGCCATTGGAGCACGAAAGCTCTAGCTTGGGCCGAGCCGGAACGGTGAAAGTGTTTCTGCACCTGACTGATCCTTTGACCCGTGAGATGGTAAAACTCCAACGCCCGCACGATGCGCTTCAGATCGTTGGGATGAATGCGTTGTGCGGCGTCGGGGTCCACGCTGCGCAGTTGATCGTGCAGAGCTTGGGAGCCGTGGAGTTGAGCCTGACGATGAAGTTGTTGGCGCAGTTGAGGATCGGGAGGGGGACCAGGGTTCAGTCCCCGAAGCAAACCGATCAAGTACAAAGGTGTGCCGCCCACAAACAACACCTCGTGTCCCCGACGGCGAATCTGTTCCACCGCGGCTTGGGCTTGTTGCAAATACCAGCCCACGCTGGCCTCCTCGCCAGGGTCCAGCACATCGATCAAATGATGCGGCACCTGTTGGCGTTGTTCCCGGGAAGGCTTGGCCGTGCCGATGTCCATGCCGCGGTACAAAGCCATGGAGTCCATCGAGATGATTTCCGCCCCGAGGGCTTGGGCCAGAAAAATTCCCACTTCGGTTTTTCCCGAGGCGGTGGGTCCGGTGAGAATCCAGCACCCTCGAACCCAAGGCGGAGGCCCCCCAGCGCCCGATTCCTGTCCGCCTACTGAACCCGAAACAGCCGGAAGTTCAACCACGAGAAGACAGCCCTCACCACGGTTGGAACCAGCGCTGTTGCCATTTGGAATTATAGCCATTGGTGTGGATCTAGCCGACGCTTCCCGGCATGATGCCAGCAGTGCAGACAGGGACTTCGGAGGAAGCAGAGCTTGCGTTCTTCTGCTTTACGGTTTGCCTAGTCGGAGTTCAAGTTGTCTCATCCATCGGGAGCTCTTATAATCCTGGCCCTTGCTTTTTGGCTGATTCCCTGGTCATGGAGGACTGGTGCGTTGTCTTGGGTTCCGGCCGAAACTTCTTGGCAACCACCTTGGCACTTGGGCGAGGCAATCGCTTATCTGCGTCGCATCTGGCAGCGACGCTATTTCTGGTGGTCGCTGGTCAAGATGGACCTGCGTACGCGCTATCGGGGCACTTATTTGGGCCTGGGTTGGTCGCTGCTTAACCCCATCCTGATGACCATGGTCATGTGCCTGGTGTTTGCCAAGCTGTTTCACCAGCCGCTGGCCACCTATGCCCCATTTGTCCTCTCAGGGCTGGCGTTTTGGAACTACCTGACGGGAGTGGTAATTGACGGTTGTCATTGTTTTCGCCGCGGGGAGGCTTACATTCGCCAGCACCCGGCTCCTTTGGCCATTTATCCGCTTCGGGCCATGCTGGTGGTGTGGATTCACTTCTGGATGGCCTTTTTGGTGTTGTTGGGCACGGTGTGGCTGGCCCGAGGATCGCTTCCCTGGACCACCTTGTGGATGGTGTTTCCGGCCATGGGGCTTTTTGCACTGCTTGGCTGGGGAACGGCGCTGGTGATGGGCATGGTCAATGTGTGGTTTGAAGACACCGCTCAGTTGGTCCAGGTGGTGCTTCGGGCCCTGTTTTATGTCACTCCGGTCTTTTACGACGCAGATCTGTTGCGCAAGCACGGCCTGGGCTGGGTGGTGGACTGGAACCCTCTGGCAGCGTGTTTGGAGGTGCTTCGGGCTCCGTTGCTGGAGGGTCGGGCTCCTCACCTGGAAGCCTGGGCATTCCTGCTCTTGGTGGCTCTGGCTCTGCTGGGAATTTCCGCAGGGCTGCTGGCACGAATGGAACGACGACTCGTCTTCTACCTCTAAGCGCAGCTACCGGACGATGGCCCTGGTGCAGTTGCAAAATGCCAGCGTGGTGTTTACCACCCGACGCTACAAAAATGTCGGCCTGAAGGACTTTCTGTTGCGAGGGCTGTTTCGCCGCTCGGTGAACCCCCACATCACGGTCCGAGCCCTGGATCGCATCAGCTTCACACTGCACCAAGGAGACCGGCTAGGAGTGATCGGACACAACGGGGCCGGAAAAAGCACCCTGCTGAAGCTCATCGCCGGCGTGTACCCTCCCACTGAAGGCTCTTGCCGTGTGGAGGGCAAGGTGGCGGCGTTGTTTGATCTGACATTGGGCTTTGAGCGGGACGCCTCGGGATGGGAGAACATACGCTATCGGGCTTACCTGTTGGGAGAGACCCCCCGGTCGCTTGAGCCCAAGCTCCAACAAATCGCCCAATTCAGCGAGCTGGGCCAATACTTGGAAATGCCCATCCGATACTATTCTTCCGGGATGATTGTCCGACTGGGTTTTTCCATCGCCACGGCGGTGGAGCCGGAGATTTTGGTCGTGGATGAGATTCTCAGTGCCGGGGATGCTTCTTTTCGAGAAAAGGCCCGACGCCGCATGGACCAGATGATCTCCCAAGCCCGAATCGCCGTGTTGGCCAGCCACGATCTCAATTCCCTGCAAGAGTTTTGCCATCAGGTGCTTTGGCTGGATCGAGGGCAGATGCGGATGCTGGGTCCGGCCGAGGAAGTTATCGCCGCTTACAAGGAACACTGTGGCCTGCGCCAAGCCGCCTGAAGCTTCTGTTGGCCCAGGAGAGATTTGCCTTTATAAGCCTTGCGGAAAGGGCCGATTTTAAGGGCAACCCCTGGCATGCAAGGGCCGGGATGCTGTCATTGCTGCCGCCACCACAGGCTTTTTCTCCAGGAGAGCTAGCCGTGAAACGCACCCGTTGGTTAGAAGCGCTGGCCGGAAACTCACTGCTTTGGGCCACCGTGCTGGCACTGGCCTACTACGCAATGCTTCATGCCGGCGTGTTGCAAGCGGCATTGGGACCTTCCGCCGGGAAGTTCCTCCTCCGCTACACGGCTAGCCACCCGGTGGAGTATGTGGAGGTGTTTTTGTTCCTCTTGGGCATGGCCAGCTTGTTTGGCCACATGCAACACTTGGGCACACTGACGGCCATTCCCCGGGATCCGATTTGTCCCTTGCCCGATCAGCAGCGACCTTTGAGCCAGCAAGCGGCTCAAGTGCTCCAGAGTCTGCCGGAAAAGTTGGCTTCTGCCCCGACGCTGCTCATGCAGCGGATCAGGTCGGCTTTGGAGTTCTTGCACCGCGGGGGAAGTGCTGAGGAGCTTTCCACTCACCTGGCCCAACTGGCCACACGCGACCAGCAACAGCTTCAGGAGTCGTTGGCTCTGGTGCGGATTGTGGTTTGGGCCATTCCGATCTTGGGTTTTTTGGGCACGGTGGTGGGAATCACGCTGGCCATTGCCAACCTGGACCCAAAAGCACTGGAAAGCTCCCTGGGCACGGTGGTTGGTGGTTTGGGGGTGGCGTTTGACACCACGGCGCTGGCCTTGGCTCTTTCTATGGTCTTGATGTTCACCTTGTTTGTGGTCCAGCGGATGCAGCATCGGGCCCTGGCCGCCGTGGAACAACGCGTGCAAGAAGAGTTGATGGACCGCGTGGTGGCCCAAAGCCTCACCCTCCCTGCTGAATTGGCTCCCGTGCGCCATTTGGCCGAACTGCTCCTTCAACAGACCCAACAGCTTGTGCAAAACCAGGTTCAACTCTGGCAACAAGCCTTGGGCAAAGTGCAGCAACAAGGAGCCCAACTTACCCAACAAGTGGCCACTGCCTCGGCTCGAGCTCTGGCCCAAGTGCTGGAAAAGCATTCCCAACATCTGGCCCAGCTCAGCCACGATCACCACCGTCGGCTCCAGAGCCAACTAGAGCAGGCAACCCAAGCCTTGCAGGAACACCGTCAGGTGCTTCAGGAACAGTTGCAACTGTGGCAGCAGCAATCGGACAAACTGGCCGAAGTGCTTCAAGCCGTGGCCCAAATCCACAACTTGGAACAAGCGTTGCAGCGCAATTTGGCCACACTGGCTGCTAGTGGAAACTTTGAACAAACCCTGGATAGCCTGGCTGCTGCTATTCACTTGCTCAATGCCCGAGTGGCGCAACTTCCCACCGGTGCTTCTTTGACCACTCCAGCGGATCGGGCGGCATGAGTTCCCCCCAACAGCAGCACACACCGGTCGTTTCCTTGTTTCCGTTTTTGGCCGTGCTGTTGTGCACCATGGGAGCGTTGATTGTGGTGCTGGTGGCCATCGCCCACCAGGCCCAGGGGTATGCTCGCCGTCGGGCTCAGGTGATGCGGCAGCAAACTCAAGCTCAACTGCAGGAACAAATTCGCCAGCTTGACCAACAGCTTCAACATCTCCAGCAGCAACTCCAGCACCAGCGACAGCAAGTAGCTTGGGCCCAAAGCTCCCTGGAGCGCTTACGCCGTGCCCGCGATCAATTGGCCCAACAAATCCAGCAACTCCAAAAGCAACTGCAGACCCAGGACGACTCCCAATCTCAAAAGCATCTGGAGGAATTGAAACGCCGTCTGGTGTGGTACCAGCACAAGCTGTTGGAGCTGCGTCAGAAACTTGAAAGCGAGCCTGCACAACAAGAGCCGGTTTCCTATGCCATTGTGCCGTTTCAGGGACGACACGGCACGCGGCGAAGGCCCATTTATATTGAGTGCCGCAAGGACTCCGTGCTCATCCAGCCGGGGGGGATTGAGCTGAAGGCCCGGGACTTCGTTTCCGCCGGGCCGGAAAACCCTC
The DNA here is from genome assembly GCA_024279285.1 of Planctomycetota bacterium. Taxonomy (GTDB): domain Bacteria; phylum Planctomycetota; class Planctomycetia; order Pirellulales; family S012-138; genus S012-138. Next base: position 14,194 of record JAJRRR010000380.1, on the reverse strand, counting down.
TGCTGGCCGCCTTGCGTGCCACGGTCCGATACTGGCGTCGCCAAGGGCTTGCCGCCCAGGAGACCCCTTACCCCCTGGTGCTTGTTCGGCCCGAGGGCATTGCGGCCTTCTACGCCGTGCGTCGGGCGTTGCAGCGGTGGAAAGGTCCCTTCGGCTATGAGTTGATTGAACAAGACTGGCAATTGGAGTTCGGGGCTGCGGATCCGGAGCTGGTCCAGCAGCAGCGTCTGGCCGTGCAAAATGCCCGGCGAGTACTGGTCCAATTGGCCCAAACGGAGCAGGGGGGAGGTGCGGGCCCTTCGGGCCAACTTTATCGGGCCGATCCCTTGGGAGGATTGGCTGCCGTAGATGGCAGCCCATTTGCCGACTCGGGCGAAGGGTTGCCTGGGGAGTCGGGTTCGGCCAGGGGATTTGGCCAGCAGCCATTTCGTCCTTCTCGGGCCTCGGTCCCCAAACACTCCCCAGGTGGAGTTTCCCCGAGGTTAGGGTCCGCGACACCAGCAGGGCAGGGGGCCTCAGGCTTGGACCCAGGCAGCCTACTTGCCTCCGGACCAACTCTTCCTGGCAGCAACTCCGGCAGGGGGACCTCCTTGCCAACAGCTCCAGCATCCTCCGGAAAAACCTCCCACTGGGAAACTGGGTCGGGAACCAGATCAGCACCAGCAGCACAGGCGGCAGGGAATTTGGCAAAGCTGCCCAGCTCCGACCTGGGCACCACCCCTGGGAACCCTTCCGCCTCGGGAACCAAATTCCCCGCTTCGTCTTTCACCGGCTTGGGTCAAGGGCCGGGGGGAAACAGTTCTGCCGCTGGCCAAGGCCCAGCAGGCGGCTTGCCCGGGAAGGCTGTAGCTGGTGAGGTTGGACGGGGCGAGACGGCTGTGGGAGGTTTGGGCTCTGGGGCTTCGGCCCCAGGCGGCATCCCTGGGCTGGGAAGCTCCAGAACCCTCGCGGCTTCAGGCTCCGGAAGCGGACCAGTCGCTGCAAGTGATGCACCGGCCGGATTCGGAGCTTTCCTGGGTTCCCCATCTCCCCCAGCCAGCCAGGCCCAACACCACGATTCCCACGATCATTTGGCCACTCTCACCGGCCCCCAAACACCAGGCGACATCCCCTTGCATCGGCCCATCCGGTTGAACCTTTATCCAGATCGTGTGGTGCTGGTGCACAGTGGAACGCTTCGGACCACTGCGGTGTCGCTCAACCAGCCTTTGGGTCGCTGGAGTGCTGAGCTGGTGGACGCTTTGGTGCGAGAGATTCAAAGTTGGGGCAAGGCCGGACGAGGGATGTATTGGAAACCGGAGCTTCGGGTGTTTGTAGCCCCTGGAGCACAGGACCGTTGGGAACAACTGACCCAAGTGGTGCAGCCCTTGGGACTGAAACTCCGCCTGCTGAACCTGAGCTCCTCTGGCAAGGAGCCGATGCGATGAACGACTCGTCCCAACCCACCACCGGCTTGGACAGCGATTCGTTCTTGGACATCGTGGCCAATATCGTCGGGATATTGATCATTCTGGTCATGGTGGTGGGGCTTCGGATTCAGTACGCTCCGGCCCCCGAGGCCCAACTCCCCCAAGGGCTTCAAGAGCAAGTCCATAACCTCCACCGGCAAGTGGAAAGTGTGCGGCAGCAGCTACAAGCCGCCCAGAACCAAGCTGCCCAACTGGAAACCCAAAAACAGTCCCTGAAAGAACAATTGGACCAACTGGCTCTGCGGCACCAACAGCTTCAAGCTCAAGCCCAACAGGCCCAACAGCGCCGCTCCCAGTCCGAAGCCTTGGAAAAGGAGCTTCAGGAACAAGTGCTGGCTTATGAAAGTCAATTGCGTCAGCTTCAGCTCCAACTGGCCCAACGCAGCATCAAGCGACCCAAGACCATCCATGTGGTCAGCTATCCCACTCCGGTGAGCCGAACCGTGGAGGAACAAGAAGTGCATTTTCAGCTCACCGGGGGGCACTTGGCCTATGTGCCGTTTGAGGAACTAGTGGAGCGACTCAAGGAAGACGCTCGGCGTCGGGCCGGGAGCTTGCGCCATGCGGCAGTGATTTCGGCCAGTGTGGGTCCGATCCGGGGTTACCAGCTCCGCTATGTGTTGCAGAAAGTATCAACCATTTCCCGGCTGGGCACTTTTAGCTACGCTCGGCTTGTAGTAGCCACTTTTGTTCCTCAGCACGATCCCCCGGGAGTGCCACTGGAGAAGGCCCTGGAACCCAACTCGGAGTTTCGGGCCCTGCTGGCTCGTTTAGACCCGGAGCAGACGGTCATCACGGTTTGGGTCCATCCGGATAGTTTTTCCCACTTTCGGCGTCTGAAGCGAGAGCTTTACGAGTTGGGCTTTGCCGTGGCGGCTCGCCCCTTGCCTCAAGGACGCTACATCAGTGCTTCCCCCTCAGGCACGCGCTCTCAGGCTCAATGAGGAGAAAAACGGCGAGCCTACTACGGCTTGGAGTTTGAGGATTCCGAAGGCCCCGAGGAAGGTTTGCCGTTTCGGGGGCGGCGTTTGCGAACCAAGACGAGTTTGATCTTCACAGCCCCTTGGTTTGCACCTCGGGCACAAGCCAGGGCGTTGGCCGCAGCTACAGTTTGGCCAGTGGCTTCCAAGCACCGAGCTACGGCATGCCAGGCGGGACGGTTCCAGGGAGCGGGGAGCTGTTGGGCCACCTGGCGAAACAGCCCCAGGGCTTTCCCATGTTCCCCTTGGGCAGCCAGAGCCCACGCCCGCATGAACGCAATCGCCGGTCCAAACTCCGGATGCGAGACCCCTTGCAGCCGCTCCAAGGCTCGCTCCGGCAAGCCCAACTCCAGATAACCGGCTGCCTCCTCCAGCCGTCGGGCTACCTGCACGGGATGCCAAGACTTGGTCATCCTCTCCTCCTGTGGAAAAAGGCGTCCTGTACCCAAATACGCCGGCAAATTTCGCGCCAAAAACTCCAGGAGAAAGAGCCGATGTAGCTATCCCATGAAATAATAATGCCTTAGATCATCACGAGCACACTCCTATTCCGGAGCTTCCCTGCCAAAATGGCAACACCTTCCCAGGTGCCTGGCAGAATGAGTGGTTTGGATAAGATGGGGATGATGGGAAGACGCTAGCGAGGCAGAGCTTTTTCGGCCACCGCAGTTTGCACTTGCAACTGATCTACCACCCGCACCACCCCGGGCACGCGCTGGCACAGGCTCAAGCAAAGTTGCTTTTCGTGGTAGCTGTACACTTGCCCCCGGACCGTAATCACGCCTCCGTGAGCGGAGATACTCACGCGGGCCAGACTGGGGCGATAGGTCCTCCGCAAGCATTCACAGACCCGATGCGCCAGAGCCTCGTCGTTCTTGCGGCTTAGCAGCGAGAACATTTCCCAGCACTCCTTCTGACAACGATGCCTCCTATACCCGACGAAGAGTAGCAGCAAAATCCGGGCCAAAGCGATTCTTAAGTGGTGTTAAACTAGGGAGAATGTGCCGCAACTGTTTAATTTGCAACTGGTAGGAGTAGTTCTGCTGTTTGCGATTTTTTGGCTTTGCTTGGGAAACAGAAGCGGCTGCGACACGAATGTTGAAAAATTGGGCACACCTGCGCGCAAGATTTTCAAGCTGTGTCTAAAATCCTCCAAGCCCAGGGCCATCTAAAAGGCTCGTCTGCACCGTGCCGTCGGTGATGCGGAACATGCCCGGATAGCGGGATTCCCAGCCCCGGTTGCCCTGGGGGCAGTATTGTCGGGCGTTGCCTTCGATGGCAGCCACCGTGGGCACTCGGGCAGCCAGCGAGGCTGAGTGCAAAAACGACCGGCCCGGACAGGTCAAGTCCTGAACGCACAAAAACATCCCGTACTCCTGGGCCGCAGCAGCCATCAGCAAAGCTTCGCTGTGGCCTTTGCAAGTTTTCAGCGCCACTCCCGAGTAGCCCAAATGCCGTGCCAAAAGCAGCGACTCAAAATCCACCAGCGATTCGTCTATCACTACAGGTTTGATTTGGGCAGCTTGGTGCATGGTGTTCTCGGGGTGTGCGGCCAGATCGCGGTGGGTGGGCTGTTCGATGTACTGGATCCGCTCCCAAGCTCCCGGAGAACGCTCCTTGACCCGACGCAAAAACTCCAACACATACTCCACGCTTTCGCATCGCTCGTTAAAATCCACCGAGTAAAACCACTGGGCACAGCCGCGTTGGGCCTGAGCGGCTTGGGCCACACGATCTATGCCCAGCACCCGATCCACATCCCAATCCAGATCATCCCCAGCCAGCTTGATCTTCAGATGGGTCAGGCCTTCCCGAAGAATCCACTCCTCCAAGTGTTCCGGCAGTCCATCTCCCACCGGTTGGCTCACCTCCCCAGGCGAAAGCGGATCCAGGGCCCCAACCAGGTGGTAAAGCGGCATGCGTTCCTTGGGTTGCCGCAGCGTGTAGCGATCCAGATAAAGGCCACGGAAGTCTTCGTTCAAATAGTGGCTCAGATCAGCCGAACAGTGCTCCGGGCCAAGCAGGTTGTAGCTGTTTGTTTCCAGAGCTTTGCCTTGGGCGTCAAAGATAGCCGCTTCCAGAGGACTGGCGACCACCAGTTGGGCCAGCCGAGGCATTGCTTCTTCCAGACCCAGCTCTTGAATCACTTCCTCGGCAGCCGGGGCGTAGTGCTGCTGAAGGTGTTGGCAAATATCCAGCGGATGGGCTGTCAGGGGACATTGATTCAGGTCCTCCACCAGCTTGGGCACCAAGGCCAGCATGGCTTGGAGGGTTTGTTCTTGCGTGAGTTGAGCACTGGGCCAGGCCCAAGCGTTGCCCATAGGCATGGCTCCCACTCCGCGTCCACGCCGACCGGATCGGGTTTCCACTTCCACTTCTACTTCGACCAGCACAGCGTGGCTTACCACCCGCCCCCCAAACTTGATCGGGGTGCGGTAGGGGATTTCCTGCGTGCGGTATTCCACTTGGCAAATACGCACATCCGACGGCTTGTCCATCCCCAGAGTCCTTTCGTGCACGAGTGATTTTCATCTTAGTGGGTCTTGTCGGGGTGAACACCCTGCACCAGCGGTTTGTGACCGCAGCAGCAAGGATTTTAGCGATCAGTGCTCAAGACGCGTATTGACGAACCGAGGCGGATTGCCACAATGCGGAAAACACCAACCGTCTGGAATCCGATCCTGACGAGGGCCTGGCAATGAACCGTCTGCAACGCCTCCTGAACAGCTCCGTGGGAGCCAAGGTGATGGTGGCCACGACGGGGCTGTTGCTGTTTGGGTTCGTGATCGTGCATCTGCTGGGCAATCTGCAAATCTATCGTGGCCAGGAAGCCATGAACTCCTACGCCAAGATGCTCCACGACCTGGGTCCCTTGTTGTGGTTGGCCCGATTGCTGCTGCTGGCGATTTTTGTGGTTCATTTGGGATTGGCCATTCGGCTCCATCGGGCCAATCGCCAGGCACGCCCTGAGCCTTACTATGTGCAACACACCGCTCACCGCGAGCCTTTCCACCAGCGGCGGGTGAAGGCCACACGCATGATGGTGATCACCGGCGTGGTGATCCTGCTTTTTGTGCTATTCCACCTGATGCACTTCACCTTCGGCTGGATCAACCCCCAGGCCTACGGGAAGCATGATGAAGCTGGACGACACGATGTTTTCGGCATGGTGATCTCGGGTTTTCAGAATCCGGCCATCACGCTCACCTATGTGGTGGCGATGCTTTTGTTGGGCTGGCATTTGTTCCACGGGGCGGTGAGTACCTTGCAGTCCTTGGGACTGACCCATCCTGTGTGGCGACCCGTGGTGGAAAAGGTGCTTTGGGCACTGTTGATTTTCGTAGTGGTGGGCAATTGTTTCATCCCGCTTTCCATCCTGTTAGGGCTTTGGCCCCCGGGAGGATAGGATCATGACCCAGTTGGATGGACGCGTTCCGTCGGGTCCGATAGCCGAGAAATGGGATCGTCATCGCCGCCAGTTGCGTCTGGTAGCTCCGGCCAATCGCCGCAAGTTTCGCATTATTGTAGTAGGCTCAGGGCTGGCAGGGGCTTCGGCTGCTGCCACGCTGGGACAATTGGGCTATCAGGTGGACTGTTTTTGTTTTCAAGACAGCCCCCGGCGTGCCCATAGCATCGCTGCCCAAGGCGGAATCAATGCCGCCAAAAACTACCAAAACGATGGCGACAATGTATGGCGGCTTTTTTACGACACGATCAAAGGCGGAGATTTCCGCTCCCGAGAGGCAAACGTCTATCGTCTGGCCCAAATCAGCACGGCCATCATTGACCAATGCGTGGCCCTGGGAGTGCCATTTGCGCGCGAATACGGCGGCATGCTGGCTAACCGCTCTTTTGGTGGCGTGCAAGTGAGCCGCACTTTCTATGCCCGAGGTCAAACCGGCCAGCAACTCCTCTTGGCCTGCTACAGCGCTCTTGCCCGACAAATTGACGCCGGCAATGTCCGCATGTACCCCCGGACCGAAATGCTGGACCTGGTCATCGTGGACGGAAAAGCCCGAGGAATCATCACCCGCAACCTGGTCACTGGGGAAATCCAGCGCCATGCTGCTCACGCCGTGTGCCTGGCCACAGGAGGCTACGGAAACATTTATTATCTTTCTACCAATGCTGCTGGTTGCAATGTTACGGCCACCTATCGGGCATACAAACGAGGAGCCTATTTTGCCAACCCATGCTTTACGCAAATTCATCCCACTTGCATCCCACCGCATGGGGAACATCAATCTAAATTGACACTCATGTCCGAGTCGTTGCGCAATGATGGGCGCATTTGGGTGCCCAAGCGCAAAGGGGACCGACGCCCCCCGCAGGAGATTCCTGAGTCGGAGCGCGACTATTTTCTGGAGCGAATGTATCCGGCTTTTGGCAATCTGGTGCCTCGGGACATTGCCTCTCGGGCCATTAAGAGGATTTGTGATCAAGGCTACGGTGTGGGTCCCCTTGGCATCGGGGTTTATTTAGATTTTTCGGATGCCATTAAACGATTGGGCCGGAGCACAATTGAGCAACGCTATGGAAATCTTTTTGAAATGTACGAGCGCATCACAGGCGAAGACCCTTATGAAGTGCCCATGCGCATCTATCCGGCAAGCCACTACACGATGGGCGGATTGTGGGTGGATTACAATTTGATGAGCAACATCCCGGGGCTTTTTGTACTTGGAGAGGCCAACTTCTCAGACCACGGGGCCAATCGCCTCGGGGCAAGTGCCCTGATGCAAGGGCTGGCTGATGGATTCTTTATCATCCCGAACACCATTGCTCACTACTTGGCCGGTGAGCCCATGCAGCCCGTCTCCACCGACCATGATGCCTTTGCCGAAGCCGAAAATGAAGTCCGGCTGCGCATCCGCCGCTTGCTTCAAGTCAAAGGACGCCGCACCCCGGACTCGTTCCATCGGGAACTTGGGCGTTTGATGTGGGACAACTGCGGAATGATCCGAAACCGTGAAGGACTTCAACGCACTCTGGAAAAAGTGGCCCAACTGCGAGAAGAATTCTGGGAAAATGTCAATGTCCTGGGCAGCAACGAACAATTTAACATCATGCTGGAAAAAGCTGGTCGCGTGGCCGATTTCCTAGAGTTTGCCGAACTCATGTGCTACGACGCCTTGCACCGGGAAGAATCCTGCGGAGCCCATTTCCGCGAGGAATACCAAACTCCCGACGGAGAAGCGGTCCGCAACGATGAACAGTTCTGCTATGTGGCCGCATGGGAATATCAAGGAGTGGGCCAAAAGCCCACTTTGCACAAAGAACCGCTGGTGTTTGAGGAAGTCAAACCTACGGTACGCAGTTATAAATAAGTTAACGCCGCGTATATAAACATTGCTTGACAAATAGGTGCGCCGCAAATTGGGAGTTTTAACAATGAAACTCACCCTCCATATCTGGCGCCAACCAGATCGCAATTCTCCTGGACGATTAGTCACTTATCAGCTTGACGGCGTATCGCCCGATATGTCGTTTTTAGAAATGCTGGACTTACTTAATGAGCAGTTGGCATCTTCGGGACAGGATCCGGTGGCCTTTGATCACGATTGCCGCGAAGGAATCTGCGGCATGTGTTCTTTGGTGATCAATGGCGTACCTCATGGCCCGTTGCAAGGCACCACCACCTGTCAGCTTCACATGAGGCATTTTCGTGACGGGGATCACATTTACATTGAGCCGTTTCGGGCCAAGGCGTTTCCTGTAATCAAGGATTTGGTGGTTGATCGTTCAGCTTTTGACCGGATCATTGAAGCCGGAGGTTATATTTCCACCAATGTCGGCTCAGCCCCTGAAGCCAACACCATTCCGGTGCCGAAAGAGGAAGCCGATACGGCTTTTGACGCAGCTACCTGTATTGGATGCGGAGCCTGTGTAGCAGCTTGTCCCAATGCTTCAGCGATGTTATTCGTGGCAGCCAAGGTTGCCCACTTTGCCCATCTGCCTCATGGTCAGCCGGAACGCCGGCGCCGGGTGCTGCGTATGGTTGAAGAAATGGACCGACAGGGGTTTGGCAACTGCTCCAACTACGAAGAATGTGAAGCGGCTTGTCCTAAAGAAATCTCTGTCAAGTTTATTGCCGAGATGAACCGTGAGTACTTGCGCGCGTTGTGTTCGCCGGCTGCCGATCAAGTTTAGAAACAAAGTTGGTTTTTGGCTGGGAGGAAGTATATGTTTTTGCGTTTTGTGGCTTTTTGGCTCCTGGTGGGTATGCTGATCGGGGCAGTGGGAGCCCAAGCTGAGCAGAAGCGGCTACCTAACTTTGTGATTATCTTTACGGACGATCAAGGATTTGCAGATGTAGGCTGCTTTGGCGCACAAGGTTTTGAGACGCCACATTTGGACCGCATGGCCCGAGAGGGACGACGGTTTACGAACTTTGTGGTGGCGGCAGCGGTGTGCTCTGCCTCGCGTGTGGCGTTGCTGACCGGGTGCTATCCTCAGCGTGTGGGCATACTGGGAGCATTGCCGCCTCGTAGTGGCGTGGGTATTCATTCCCGAGAAGTGCTTATCCCCGAGTTGCTCAAACAGCGTGGCTACGCCACCTGTATCGTCGGCAAATGGCATCTGGGGGACCATCCTAAGTTCTTACCCTTGCAACATGGATTTGATGAATACTTTGGCTTGCCTTTTTCCAACGATATGTGGCCTCACCATCCGCAAACCAATGTTTTTCCTCCGTTGCCCTTGATTCACAACAACCGTGTGGTAGCAGTGAATCCGGATCAGCATTACTTGACCACATGGTACACCGAATATGCTGTAGATTTCATTCGCCGTCATCGGGACCGTCCGTTTTTCCTTTATGTTGCCCATAACATGCCCCATGTGCCGCTTTTTGTATCTGAAAAGTTCCGAGGAAAAACCAAACGAGGGCTTTATGGTGATGTGATTATGGAAATTGATTGGTCGGTGGGCCAGATTCTTAATACATTGAGAGAGCTTGATTTAGATAAGCACACTTTGGTGATTTTTACTTCAGACAACGGTCCCTGGCTTTCTTACGGCAATCATGCAGGCTCGGCCGGTCCGTTTCGGGAGGGCAAAGGGACCACTTGGGAAGGAGGCCACCGGGAACCATGCATCATGTGGTGGCCGGGCCGGATTCCAGCCGGAACCGTCTGTGAGGAGTTCTGCTGTACGATGGACATTCTACCCACGCTGGCTTATCTGGCCGGAGCTGAATTGCCCAAACACAAAATTGACGGCCATAACATCTGGCCCCTGATCAGCGGTCAGCCGGGAGCCAAAAGCCCCTGGAAAGCTTTCTACTATTATTACTACGGCTATGAACTTCAAGCGGTACGCAGTGGACGGTGGAAACTTCATTTTCCCCATCGTTATCGTACTTTAGATGGTCCTCCAGGACGCGATGGGTTGCCCGGGCGATATAAGATCGTTCGTACCGAATTGGCGCTTTACGATCTAAAAACAGACCCTGGCGAACGACACAATGTTGCCGATCAATATCCCGAGGTAGTCCGGCGGCTTCAAAAGCTTGCCCAGATCGCACGCCGCGATTTGGGCGATACGCTTACCGGCCACAAGGGCAAAGGAGTGCGTCCTCCGGAACGCGTGGAGTGGTAAGTTAAAGGAAATCCTGTAAGCACTATCCGGATGGTTTCTAAATCATTTTTTCAGCGATTGCGAAACTGCTTGTAAAATCGCTCCAGATCTGCTTGGAGCCAATTGAGGTTAGCGCCAAACACTCGCGTGAAAGTTTTGAGTCTCTTTTTTGCTGACGCATGTTCTTGGCCGATTGAGAGCTTCAGATAAGCGGCGTATTTGCGCCCTCGGGTTTCGGCCAGATAAAAACTCAGAGCCCAAGCTTGAGCGTAAGCCAGGTCAGGATTGGAGCGAAAGGGGCCGTCTCGGGCCACCAGTTCCGTTAGCCAGGCGCTGCGCCCGTTGCGGCGCAAGGAGGAACGGAAAACTTCAAGCTGATGAGGATGGATGCGTTGGGCCGTGGTTTCGGTGCCGGTGGAGCTCCACACTCCCGGGACTTCAAACATGGTGGCCAGCCCTTCCACCACCCAGCGAGGGCTACCCCGCACCCGATCGTGCACTCCGGTGTTGTAGGCCGCTTGGTGAGTGACTTCGTGGACCAGTCGGGCCAAGGTGTTGGGGTCTTCGGGGTTTAGGTCTTCTTGAAAGAACATCACCAGGTTGCTGGTTGGGGAGTAGAACCCTGCGGACCAACTGGGGATGGCTTCTCCCAGGGCTTGGGCCACCCGGTGGTACTGCTCCGAGGAGCGAAAGACCACCGCCACCAGAGGAAACGGGGGTTTTTGGAGCCGGAATCCTCGCACGGAAAAGTAGCGCCAAAACGCCCGAAATACGCGTTCAAAAGTTTCCGCCCAACGCTGGGGGCTGCGAGGGTGAAAAACCACAAAGTGTTGCGTGGTGGCGGTGCTCAGCCCGGGACCTAAACGCCTGGCCCACCACGCGGCCAGTTGAGCATGCGTTGCCGGAAGAAATCGCCGCCCCAGCGATTCGTATCGCGAAACCTCGTGCGGAGCAAACACGACCAGCTTTCCCTGCGGGGTGATGAGCCACAAGTGCTCGTTTTCCATCGCCCACGGAGCTCCCTGAATCCACTCTCCCCCAAGGCGAACGCGGATCAAAGGTCGCTTGTACAAAGGGGTTTGACTCCACGCCTGTTCGCCTCCGCCCAAACTTGCGATAACCACCGCCAGCACATAGAGTTTTCGCATTTCCGCAGAGCTCCTGATAGAAGTGGTTGGCCAAGGGGGCTCAGGGGCACAAAAGTATAGCTTGTTGAAGGGGCGAATTTTCTTGACTTTTTAGTCCGATTTTGTATCAATAGCTATTGCAGTTGACCCGCCTATTGTACGCCCCGCCTGGAAGGAAACCCTTTCCCATCTGGGAAGGAGCACGCCGATGAAGAAGTTGTCATGGATTGTGTGGGCACTCTGGATGCTGATTCCGGCAGTTGCGTTGGGGCAGCAAGCGGCGGAGAAGTTGCCTCAACCAGCCAAGATCAAGGTGGATTTTGCCAAGCACATTCGGCCCATTTTTGTTCGCAGTTGCTACTCCTGCCACGGGCCAGAAGGGCAAGAAGGTGGGCTGCGTTTGGACAGGCGCAAGGACGCATTGGCCGGAGGGGACTCGGGGCCAGTGATCCTTCCGGGCAAAAGTGCTCAAAGTCGGCTGATTCGGGCGGTGGCCGGGCTGGATGAAGAGCTGGGCCGCATGCCTCCCGAAGGGGAAGGCACGCCCTTGAGGCCTGAAGAAATCGCCTTGCTTCGCGCATGGATTGATCAAGGAGCTCCTTGGCCCGAGGAAGCTGACTCCCAGCGCCGCCGGTCTTCCCACTGGGCATTTCAGCCCATCGCCCGACCCCAGCCTCCTCAGGTCAAGAATCGGGCTTGGGTGCGCAATCCTATTGATGCTTTCATTCTGGCCCGACTGGAGCAGGAGGGAATCCAGCCCTCGCCTGAAGCGGATCGCTACACGCTGATTCGTCGGGTTTATCTGGATGTGTTGGGCTTGCCCCCTACGCCCGAAGAAGTGGAAGCCTTTGTCAACGATCCGCGTCCGGATGCTTATGAACGCATGGTGGACCGTGCGCTGGCTTCGCCTCACTATGGCGAGCGTTGGGGACGGCACTGGCTGGATCTGGCCCGATATGCCGACAGCGACGGATATGAAAAAGACCGTCCGCGTCCCTGGGCGTGGCGTTATCGGGAATGGGTCATCCGGGCTCTGAATGCTGACATGCCCTTTGACCAATTCACCATTGAACAACTGGCCGGGGATCTGCTGCCCCATCCCACCATTGAGCAACTGGTGGCCACCGGGTTCCATCGCAACACACTGACCAACCGCGAAGGTGGCGTCGATCGGGAAGAAGACCGGGTGAAGCAGACCGTGGACCGAACCAACACCACAGGCACGGTTTGGTTGGGCCTGACGATTGAGTGCGGCCAGTGCCACTCCCACAAATACGATCCCATCACCCAACGCGAGTACTACCAGCTCTATGCGTTCTTTAACAACTTGGAGGAGAAAGACATTCCGGCTCCGTTGGATCCGGAGGTGGAAGCGGAGTATCAGCGACAGTTAGCTGCACATCGCAAGCAAGTGGCTCGACTTCAGACCCAAATTGACCAATTCCGCCGCACGGAACTTCCGCGTCGGATGGAAAAGTGGCTGGCCCAATCGGCAGCCCAATTGCCCTATTGGCAGGTGGCCGTGCCTCGGCGGCTTGCCACCAAACATGGAGCTACCCTCAAACTGGAACAGGGGGGTGTGGTTCTAGCCCAGGGGAAAAATCCCGATCGGGAAGTCTATACCTTGGAGTTTTCTCCGAAACTGAAGACACTTACTGCAGTGCGGCTGGAAGTGTTGCCTGACAAACGGCTGCCAAACCAGGGGCCGGGGCGTGTGGCTCATGGCAATTTTGTACTTTCGGAGCTGGAGTTGTATGTGGTTCGCTCCGACGGCACAACCCGGCGTGTGGAGTTTGCAGAAGCCAAAGCCGATTTTTCCCAGTCGGCCAAGGCTCCTGCCCGAAGCTGGCCTGTACGAGATGCCATTGATGGCAATCCGCGGACTGGCTGGGCCGTGGCTCCTCAGTTTGGCAAGCGTCATGTGGCAGCTTTTGCTCTCAAAAAGCCCCTGGAACTGAAGCCAGGTGAGAAGTTGCGGCTGGTGTTGCGTCAGCTCTACGGGCACCAGCACACGATTGGGAAATTCCGAATCAGCACCACGGACTGCACGGGGCCTTTAGCCCTGGAGGGATTGCCTGCTGATTTGGTCCCTCTGGTGCGCCGCGATCCCCAAAAGCTCACCCCCCAACAGCGTAAAACCTTGTTGGACTACTACGCCCAAATTGACCCGGAAATGATCAAACTGCGTCGGCAACTGGAGCAGTTGAAAGCCCAAGCTCCCAAGCGCCGCGATCCTACCATGGCCCAGGTGCTGGTGGAGCGAAAAACACTTCGCAAAACCCATGTGTTGATCCGGGGCGACTTTTTGCGTCCGGGTGCGGAGGTGCAACCGGATGTTCCGGAGGTGCTTCCCCCGCTTCGCGTCCCCCCGGACAAGCGTCCGGATCGGCTGGATCTGGCCCGATGGCTCGTATCACCAGAAAACCCCCTGACTGCCCGGGTTACGGTCAACCGCATCTGGCAGCGGTACTTTGGACGAGGGATTGTGGAAACTCCGCACGACTTTGGCACCCAAGGAGCTCCGCCTTCTCATCCCCAACTGTTGGACTGGCTGGCCCACTACTTCATGCACGATGCCCAGTGGAGTCTGAAAAAACTTCACCGCTTGATTCTCACCAGTGCCACTTATCGCCAAAGCTCTCGCACCCGACCGGAACTGAAAACGCGCGACCCGTATAACAAACTTCTGGCCTACCAGAATCGCCTCCGTGTGGAAGCGGAGATCATCCGCGATTTGGCTTTGTCGGCCAGCGGGCTGTTGGTGCCTCGGATTGGAGGTCCCAGCATCCGGCCCCCGCAGCCCAAAGACATTGCCATGCTCGGCTATGCCAACCAGGTCAAGTGGGTGGAGAGCAAAGGGGCGGATCGTTATCGCCGGGGGGTGTACATTTTCTTCCAGCGCACGGTGCCGTTCCCGATGCTGATGGACTTTGATGCTCCCGATTCGGTCAAGTGCTGTACCAAACGCGAGCGTTCCAACACGCCCATCGGGGCTCTGGCTCTCCAAAACGATCCTACCTTTGTGGAATGTGCTCGTGCT
>JAJRRR010000379.1 GCA_024279285.1 Planctomycetota bacterium | reverse complement strand
TTCCCCGTGCATCGGGAAACTGTGGCCCGATGGGGGCGAGAGTGGATGATGCCGGAGCACTTTGTAGGCAACGGGTCCTATGTGTTGCACAGCCGCCGGATTCGGGACCGGATTCGTCTGGTCAAAAGCCCCACTTACTGGAACCGCCGTCAGGTGCGCATCGAGGTGATTGACCTGCTGGCTGTCAAGTCCGACACCACGGCGTTGAACATGTTTCTTACCGGCCAGGTGGATTGGATTCCCACCGTGCCACTGACCGTGGTGCCCAAGCTGCGCAAAAAGGGCATGTTGCAACCGGGCAAGTACCTGGGCACATATTACTATCGGATCAACGTGACCCGAGAGCCGCTTCGGGACCTTCGGGTGCGTCGGGCACTCTCCTTGGCGCTGGACCGGCAGCAGATCATCCAAACAGTGCTTCGGGCCGGACAACAGCCTGCCTATAGCTTCGTCCCGCCGGTGATTAACGATTACCTACGCAGCTTGGGCCACGAGTATCGCCCGGCCCAGTGCCCTCGGGAAAACATCCAGCTTGCCCGGCAGCTCCTGGCCCAAGCCGGCTACCCGGGCGGCAAGGGCTTTCCCCGGATTGAAATCCTCTACAACACCAGCGAGGCCCATCAGGCCGTAGCCGAAATGGTCCAAGCCCAGTGGAAGCGTCATTTGGGCATAGATGTGGGGCTGCGCAACATGGAATGGGGAGCCTATCTGGCCGCCCAACGCCAAGGGGACTACTCCATCGCCCGAGCCGGCTGGATTGCCGACTATCCCTACCCAGATACCTTCTTACGCATGTTCCACAGTCAAAGCGCCAACAACCAAACCGGCTGGAAAAACCCCCACTACGATGCCCTCTTGGACCAGGCGGAAGCCGAAGCGGATCTACAACGCCGACTGCAACTTTATCACCAGGCCGAACGCATTCTCATGGACCAGTTGCCCATTATTCCCATTTACTACTACAGTTCCCTGGCCTTGGTGCGTCCTTGGGTTCGGGGTTGGGAGCGTAATGTGCAGGATGTGCATCCTTTCCATGGCACGGTGGACCCACTGCCCGATGGACGGCCAGGGCATCCGGGCTTGTGGATTGACCACCAGCGGCGTCAACAAGAGATGGCCAAAGGGCTATGGTAGTGCTGGGTTTTTTGCTGCGACGCAGTTTTTGGATTGCGGTGACGGTGTGGGTGGTGTTCACCGCTTCGTTTTTTTTGATGAAAGCCGTGCCGGGAGGACCATTTGATCGAGAGCGGGCCTTGGACCCGGCTATTGAAGCACGACTCAAAGCCCGATACGGCTTGGATCGCCCCCTGTGGGAACAGTACTGGAATGAACTGCTGCATGTGTTGAAGGGGGACTTGGGCTACAGCTTTCGCATGCCCGATCTGACCGTCAATCAAATCATTGCCCAAGGGTTGCCCATTTCGGCCTCACTGGGCTTGCTGGCGTTGGGATTTGCGTTGGCTTTGGGCCTGATGGCCGGGGTGGTTTCGGCCTTGTGGCGAGGATCGTGGCTCGATGTATCGCTGCGACTGCTGGCCACCTTGGGAATCGCCCTGCCCAGTTTTGTCATTGCCGGACTGGCCATCGTGGTGTTTGTGTTCTGGTGGCCGGTGTTTCCTGCCGCTGGTTGGGGAAGTCCGCAACAGTTGATCCTGCCGGCTTTGTGCTTGGGCAGTCCTTATGCCGCCTACATTGCTCGCCTGACCCGAACCTCCATGTTGGATGTGCTGGGCCAAGACTACATCCGCACCGCGGTGGCCAAGGGCTTGCCCGGATGGCGCGTGGTGGTGGTACATGCGCTGCGAGGAGCTTTGCTTCCGGTGGTAAGTTTCCTGGGTCCGGCTGTGGCTGGTATCCTGACCGGCTCACTGGTGATTGAGGAGATTTTTTTCATTCCTGGGCTGGGCGTGCATTTTGTACAGGCCGCTTTACAGCGCGATTACACGCTGGCCATGGGCCTGGTGCTGCTTTATACAGTGCTGATTTGCCTGATGAACCTGCTGGTGGATGTGGCCTACGCGGTGCTGGACCCCCGGGTCAAGTTGGAGTGAGTTGTCCGGGCAGTGGGCTTTTGTTCCTCGCACTTCTAGGAGTCTCACGATTGTCCTCGGCCACCCCAGGGACAGTGAGCTTGGAACTGCTGCCTCAGGAGCGGCAGGAGCTGGAGCAGTTACTTCGTCAGGCACAGCGGGAGCACGGCACCTCGCTGGCCCGCGAAGCCTGGCGACGACTGCGTCGGAGCCGCTTGGCCATGCTGGCCTTGAGCTATTTGGTGGTGTTGTCCGGGGTGGCGTTTTTGGCTCCGTTGCTTCCGCTTCAGCCGCCTCGTTGGGTGCAGGGCCAGCGTCAGTTTCGTCCCCCGGGCTGGTATGGCACCCAGTTGCCCCAAGCCCCGCCAAGGCTTCGTCCACCCGGGGAGCAGTCCTCCGCCGTGCCTTCGCTGGAAGATCCGGTGGTGGTTCAGGGGTTTGGCTCCTTGGGCCCTTTGGGTCGGGTCATGCTGCGCATGCGCTTCGCCCTGTTTGGACGCTGGTGTGTGCCGTCGCTTTGTGGCACAGACAACCTGGGCCGTGATCTGTTGGCTCGGCTGATCTGGGGGGCTCGCGTCTCCATCATCGTGGCTCTGGTGGCCACCGCCGTCTCCCTCCTGATCGGCGTAAGCTACGGAGCTGTAGCCGGCTATCTGGGTGGTTGGGCCGACAACGCCATGATGCGACTCGTGGATGTCCTCTACTCCATCCCGTTCATCTTCGTCGTCATCCTGCTCATCACCGTCTTGAGCCAAGAGGAGATCAAGGCCCAACTGCTCCAATGGGGCGTGGATCGCATCACCATCTTTTACCTGGTCGTAGGAGCCATCTATTGGCTGACCATGGCCCGGGTGGTCCGTGGTCAGGTCATTTCGCTCAAAAACGAACCTTTTGTCCAAGCCGCCCGATGCCTGGGAGCTGGACATCTGTGGATCATCCGCCGCCACCTGGTGCCCAACTTGATGAGCGTGGTGGTCGTGTATCTAACGCTCACCATTCCTCGGGTGATGTTGTTTGAGGCGTTTTTGTCCTTTTTGGGCTTGGGAGTGGAACCACCAGATGTGTCCTGGGGCCTGCTGGCCAACGAAGGACTCAAGGCCATCACCCCTGTGGAGGTGTATTGGTGGCTGGTGTTGTTTCCCAGCCTGGCCCTAGGACTGACCTTGCTGGCGTTGAACTTCTTGGGTGATGCCCTGCGCGATGCTTTGGACCCGAAGTTGAAAAACCGCTAACGATGTCTCCCGCGCTGCTGGAAGTGGAAAACCTGTGCGTCCAATTCCGCACCGAAGAAGGATTGGTCCGAGCCGTGGACCAAGTGTGTTTGAGAATCCAGGCAGGTGAAACTTTGGCCTTGGTGGGCGAAAGCGGCTGTGGGAAAACGGTCACTTCGCTGGCCATCATGGGTCTGGTGCCTCAGCCGCCAGGGGAGATCACCTCGGGGCAAATCCGTTTTGAAGGCCGGGAGCTGTTGCGGGATCGGCGCAACATGCGTCGCGTTCGGGGCCGACAGATTGCCATGATCTTCCAGGATCCCATGAGTGCCCTGAATCCCTTTTTGACCATCGGCCAGCAGTTGACCGAGCCGATGCGTTATCACCTGGGTTTTTCGTCCTCCCAAGCCCGGCGTCGGGCAGTGGAACTGCTGGAGCAGGTGGGAGTGCCTGATCCCCGGCGGCGCTTGAGCTACTATCCGCATCAGCTCTCCGGCGGGCAGCGGCAGCGAGTGATGATCGCTATGGCCCTGAGCTGCCAGCCCAAACTGCTCATCGCCGACGAGCCCACCACAGCCTTGGATGTTACTGTGCAGGCTCAGATTTTGGCTTTGTTGGCCCAATTGCAGCAGAAGCGAGGTTTGGCCATTTTGCTCATTACGCACGATTTGGGTGTGGTGGCCACGCTGGCCCATCGCGTGGCGGTCATGTATGCCGGACGGATGGTGGAACAAGCTCCGGTGGAGCGGATTTTCCGGACTCCTTTGCATCCTTACACGCATGCGTTGTTGGGTGCGGTTCCTCGGGTGGATGGTGTCCCTGCGGGACGGCTTGCCACCATCGGGGGCGAGCCTCCCCATCTGGCCCAACTCCCCCCTGGGTGTGCTTTTCATCCGCGGTGTCCTTGGGCTCAGGAGAGTTGTCGGCGGCAGCGGCCGGAGCTGGAATGGGTTCAAGCCGATCATGCCCGAGCCTGCCCTGTGGATTGGCGCCGACAGCTCACCTCCGCTCCTCACAACCCAGAACCAAACCGATAGCTTCCCGGGAAGAAGTGAACCCTTGTTCGCGTTGACAGGGCTAGGCGAGCTAGGCTAAGTTTGCTTTGCTTTTCGGGACGGTGTGAGGGCGCGCATCGGCGGGGCAATCCTCACAGTGAAAGTCATCCGCTCCATGGATCGTTGGAAGCTTTCCGCAGTGCCAAGCTGGGAAGTTGGAAAGAGTTTTCCCGATGCCCAATTTCTCCAGGAGGAGTCGGCTCCCTGTGCGTTGTTTGGTCCGATGGGCTATGAACCGGACTACGCTTATCCGGTGCTGGTTTGGCTGCATGGACCGGGGGCCGACGAGTTGCAACTGCGTCAGATCATGCCCCAGGTGAGCTTGCGCAACTATGTGGCGGTGGCTCCTCGGGGCACTCGGCGGGCCAGCGGCACCGAGGGGTTCTGCTGGTTTGACGATCCGGTGGATTTGGATTTGGCGGCCCTGCGAGTGCAAGAAGCCCTGGAACTGGCCGCCCAGCAATATCACATCAATCCTCAAAAAATCTTCCTGGCCGGATGGCAGGCAGGGGGCACGGTGGCCCTGTGGCTGGCGTTGACCCAACCGGAGCGTTTTGCTGGGGCGGCTTCTTTGGGGGGAGCAGTCCCCCGACCGCAAGGGGTACTCCGCCGTTGGCACCAAGCCCGACGCGTCCCCTTGCTCCTGACTTGTGGCCGATTCAGCCGCCACTTTCCGCCTACTCAAGTGCGGGAAAACTTGCGACTGCTCTTCTGCGCCGGATTGGACTTAACGGTGCGCGAATATCCCTGGGGCGATGAGCTGCGGGAAGAAATGCTCCAGGATCTAAACAGTTGGCTCATGGAACAAGTGAACCGCCCTGCCTGATTCCAGCTCTCCGCTTGGCATGCAGTTTGCTGATGCATGCGGTGAAGGAGGCTGTCTGCCAAAATTGTCCTGAAAACAATGCGTAAGCCGAGGAGCTGGGCATGAGTGTCCATGTCGTTTTGGAAGGTTTTGAAAATCATCCGACCCGATCGGACTTGGAGCTGTACTGGCACGAGAAAGTCCAGCGAATTCAAAAGTTTCTCAAAGGTTATCCTGAGGACCTTTATGAGCTTCGGTTGACTGTGCACGCAAGTGCCAAGGGCGACCAAACCTGGCACTACGAAGCCCGAGGAGTGGTTCGTCTGCCCACCGGCACTATGGTTGCCCAACGCGAAGGCAAGGATCCCTTTGCCCTCGTGGACGAAATCGTGGACAACTTGGTTCGGCAAGTCAAACGCCATCGGGAGCTTGTGCGCAAGGATTACCTTTACAAGCGTAAGAACCGAGCCAAGCGCGATCTGGCCACGGTGGAGCCGATGTTGGCTCAGGATCGGGCCCAAGGACGCCAGCACGATTTCTTCCGCCTGTTGCGGCCCTTGTTGGGTTTTCTGACCGATCATGCCCGACGCGAACTGCGCGTGCTGGAGCTGGAGGAAGTGATTCACCCTGGGGAGGTTTCCGTAGAGGATGTTTTGGACGAAGTACTCAATCTGGCCTGGCAAAACTACGGCCAGCGGCCCAAGCATGTGCCGCTGCACCTCTGGCTGACGGAGCTGTTGCACCAGGTTTTGGACCGGCTAGTCAAGCAAGAACCCCGCCCCCATGTGTCCCTGGAGCAAGAGGTGCTCCAACAGGTGGAAGACCTGCCAGTTCAGGAACTCCAAGTGGGCGAGGACCAGTGGTGGGCGGCACTGTTGGGATACACGGAAACCCTGGCCTTGGAAGACCTGGTGCCCGGGTGCGAAACGACCGAACAGTGGGATCAACTGGAATCCCAAGAGCGACGCGAGCAGCTCATGCGGGCCTTGCAGCAACTCCCGGCCCGACAACGCCAAGCACTGTTGCTTTCCGTGGCCGAGGACTACGATCTGGCCGAAATCGCCATGCTCCAAAACCGTTCTGAAGAAGAAGTGAAGCAAGACATTCAGCAAGCCCAGCAAAAACTCCGACAACTGCTCCAACAGGCCCAACACATCCTGCCAGAATCAGGGTAGTTTTTCCTGTGGGTGCACTGCCAGTCAGCATGAACTCTTTGCGCTTCTAGTTCTTGCGACCGGCAGGGGGAGGGCGGATCGGTAGCTATTTTGGCCGGATTTGGGGGCGGGGGAACTGTTCATTATTGAGGGCTTGGTGGTTCCGCGGGAGGAAGAACCGGAGGCTTGGCTGGTTTTCCGGGGAAGAAGGGGGCTTGCTGGTTGCCGTTTTGCCCTCGGCGCTGGAAGATGCCCACAAGGGCAGAATGCATCTCCAAGGACGATCACGCCATCAGGTCCAGTTGGCCGTCGTGGGGCGAGGCGGGGGGAGAATCGGAGGCGGGGGAGTTTTCTTCGGTGGCTTGGGCTTCAGGGGGTTCTTCCCAGGGGCGACGACCGTCCGCGTCCCGCTCGTGGGGGCTTTGGTCTTCGGCTTCGGTGGCTCCTACCCCTTGGGCGGCTTCGGCCTTCTGTTGGCTGAAGCGCTGGGTAGAAGCCGCGGTGGACTCTTGGGCCGCTTGTTCTTGAGCTGATCCGGCACGCTGGGCACCTGGAGTGCCCGACACCGAAGGAACCATCCCCCCCAGTGGACCCACGCTCATCGTTCCGCTCCCGTGCAAGGGCCACAGTCCAAGCAAACCAGTCAGAGCGGGGCTGCTCAAGAGTAGCTTATTCCGCCCCAGGTTTAGCCAAACCTACTCCCCCAAGGCAAGACCAATCCGACGCTTAAGAAGGCAAGACCGTCAGAATTTCCCCGGCGTCCAGCAGCACGCGGCGATGGTCCTCCAGCTCCACGAGGACTTGCTGAGCCAGGATTTCGTGAGCTACCACTCGGGCCCGGCCTTGATTGGTGATCACCTCAGCTCCGATCCGAGGCAGCTTTTGCTGGAGCTGCTCGTAGGTTTCAAATTCGTACCGCAGGCAGCACTTCAGTCGTCCACAGCGTCCAGAGATCTTGGCCGGGTCCAAGGTGGCTTTTTGCAACTTGGCCATTTTCATGGAAACCGGAGGCATGTAAACCAGATGCGTGTTGCAACAGACCGGCTTGCCGCAGTCTCCGTAGTCGGCCAGCAGCTTGGCCTCATCTCGGGCGCCGATTTGCCGCATTTCAATTCGGGTCTGGAACTCCCCGGCCAGAATCTTGACCAGTTGGCGAAAATCCACGCGTTGTTGGGCCACATAATAGACCAAAATGCGTTCCCCGCCGAAGATGTGCTCCACATCTACCAGTTTCATGGAGAGTCCCAGCTTCTCCACTTCCCGTTGGCAGACTTCAAATTCGCGGCGTTCCAGTTGGTGGATTCGGGCGATTTCCAACCGGTCCGAGTCGGTCAGGGGGCGTTGGATCCTCCCGCGGGGAGGGTTTTTAAGCTGTCGCAAGGCATGAGGGGTGGCCTCACACAGCACCACACCGGCTTCCAGCCCTCGCTCGGTGCGCAATATCACCTCATCACCCCGGCGATAACGCTCCGAGCCGGAGGCCCCAAACACCCCCAAATGACGCATCTTGCCAAAGCGAACGATATAGCGTGCCATGCTCGCGCCGGTGCTTTACAAAAAAGTCTGCAAAAGCGGATTTTGAACCGACTTTGAGTGTACCCTGGAATGTCCCGCACCGGGAGAGTAGTTCCCCGGAGCTTGGATGTTCACTCGGGCTGCCCGAAGGGATTTAAGCTTGCCCAGACTGCACTTTGGGAGCACTGGAGGTGGGAGCAGCGAGGGGGACATGAGGGGCAGGGGGCAGGGCCGCCGGGGAGTCGGAAGGCTCTTGGACCCGAAGGCAATTTTCCACCCGACCCGGCCCCAACACCGCCAGCAAGATCTCCTGAGCCATTTGTTTGTGAAAATAGGAACCTACCGTCCCTTCCAACACCACCCCCTTGGCACCCGCCCGAACCCGAACTCCCCGATGGCCCAAATAGGGACTTTGAGCCAGAGCTTGCCGAGCCAGCTCTACCAAGACCGACTCCTGCCTGGACTCCACCTGAGCAGGAGCCAATCGCTGTGCAGTACGCAGCGAGACGACCGACGCGGACATGGCAGCCTGTGTTTTGGGAGTTTTTGGTTGACCAGTTTTCTTAAAGCACAGAATCGCCGGATTCGCTAAAGTTTTTCACAATTTCCCAACTTCTCAGCCCAAGTTGTTCCCATTGGCGGCAAACTTGCCACCTGTGCAGAAAGGGCCGGAGGTGTCAGATGTGCTCAGATAGAGATTGAGGCCGAATCTGCCGGTCGTAGCCCCCTGACCAGGCAGGTTTGAGCCTGATAGCGGGCGTGCCGATACCGACAGCGGAAGCGTTTGTCCTGCAACCGCGAGGATGAGCACGCGAATGCGACGCATCATGCTGGCCGTAGCTACGGCCGCTGCGGTGGGGTTGCCGTATTTGTTCTCAGCCGGACTGGAGCCTTCTGGGGAATCGGAAGCGGAATTGCCGACTCCTGCTGCTCAAGTGCGAACGGCTTCCGACTTCCACGGGCAACAATCCACTTCCTCAGAAGAAGCATCTGCCGACGAAACCCACCAGCCGGAAGAAAAACCACAGCAGGAACGCGACTCCTCATCTCCTTCCCATACTCCAACAGACAACAAAGAAACTTCCTCAGACCAACCATCTAAGGCCGACCGGATGCAGGGTTCCGCTTCGGCAAGTGGCCAAGGTCCTCGGCCACTTCATCAACCGGTGGGCGTGCGGGAATTGTTTTCCCGGTACATCACTCCCCAGTGGCTTCGGCACCGCTGGCAAGAAGTTTCTACGGTGACGGACGAAGTGCGGCTGTTTGGCTATCGCGTGGCGGTGGTCACCGGCACGGAGGCGAAGGACTTGGCGGGCTCGTTCACCTATTACTTTGATGCCTGGGGACGGCTGAAGCGGATACGGTTTCGGGCCACCACAGGCGATCCCTGGCCGCTGGTGCGGTGGCTTCAGGAGGAGTTTGGTCTTCGGGCCGATCCGGAGGGGGCTTTGGGCACCTGGGAATATCGCCGCGTGGAAGGAGATCGGGTGGTCAGTTGGCTTCGGGTGCGTCCGGCTCAGGTGCTGCAAGCGGGGCGTCCCCAGGAACACTTTCACTTGCAAGGCCAGTTGCAATGGCCCCAAAGGCGACCTTGGCTGGCCCCCAGCAAGCACGCCCCACCGCAGTTCCGCTTCTAAGAAAGTCCCCCTGGCAACAGCAGCTTCACCTCCGAAGGCCACGGCTGGGCATAGCTTTGCTG
>JAJRRR010000378.1 GCA_024279285.1 Planctomycetota bacterium | reverse complement strand
CTCCGGTCCTGGGAGGGATTTGCTGCCGGCGGCACGGAAGCTGGAGACAACCCAGCTCCGCCTAGGCCGGAGGTCTTTTGCTTTGTGCCCGCCAAGGGGGCCGCCGGCCAGCTCGGACTGCCTTTTTCAACACGGAGTGTCTTTAAGCATCGGAAGGAGTCCTGAGGATGTCAACCACCCCGGAAATGCAACGCCCCGGAACCTCCGCGCAGTCTCCCAATCCCCAGCCTTCGCAGGGCTCAGCTCCACATGCCCGATTCACGCCTCCCCGTGGCGAAGATCCGGTGCAAGCGGAACTGGAGCTTAGCGGGCGCACGGTGCGCAAACGCGACGGCAAGATCGTCCCCTTTGACGGCAGCCGGATTCGTCGGGCCATAGAGAAGGCGTTTCGGGCCGAGCATCGTCTGGAGGCTGAGGAACCTTTGCCGGGGGACTTGGCCACTCGGATTGACTCCCTGGCTGCCCAGGTCATCGCTTGGTGTGCTCAGCAGGCTTCGCTTTCGGTGGAGGAAATCCAGGATCAGGTGGAGCGCACGCTGATGCTGGCCGGAGAGCATCGCGTGGCCCGACGCTATGTGCTCTATCGGGAGCAACGGGCCCAACTCCGCCGCCAGCGGATGTTGCATGTGGTAGGTCCAGATGGCCTGCGGCGCCCCTTGGACACCCAGGCTCTGCGTCGCCGCATTGAGGAAGCTTGTCAGGGATTGCACGAGGCCGTCAGTGCCGATGCCATTTATGAGCAAACCATCCTGTCCCTATACGATGGGGTCAACCACGCCGAGGTCATTCCAGCGGCCATCTTGGCGGCTCGCAGCCTGATTGAACGCGAGCCGGACTACACCTATGCCGCTGCCCGATTGCTCCTGGGAGAAATCTACCAGCAGGGAGTGGGCTATCCGGTCCGACTGAGCGAGGCAGGAGAAGTCTATCGCAAGCACTTTGCTTCCTACATCCGCCGTGGGGTGGAAATCGGACGCCTGGACCCGGAGCTGCTACGCTTTGATCTGGAGTTGCTGGCCCAGGCTCTGGACGCTTCACGCGATTTGAAGTTCACCTACTTGGGCTTGCAGACCCTTTATGATCGCTATTTGATCCAGGACGAGGGGGTGCGGATTGAATTGCCCCAGATGTTCTGGATGCGAGTGGCGATGGGTTTGGCGCTTCGGGAAGACGATCCCAATGCCCGAGCCGTGGAGTTCTATGATCTGATCTCCCAAATGCTTTACACCCCGGCCACGCCCACGCTGTTCAACTCCGGCACCACCCATCCGCAGCTTTCTTCTTGCTACTTGAGCACGGTGCCGGACGACTTGGGCGGGATTTTCAAGGTGATCCGCGACAACGCGCTTTTGAGCAAATGGGCCGGGGGATTGGGCAATGATTGGACACCGGTTCGGGCCATGGGTGCTCCCATCAAAGGCACCGGTGGGAAAAGCCAAGGTGTGATCCCCTTCCTCAAGGTGGTCAACGACACCGCCGTGGCGGTCAACCAGGGCGGAAAGCGCAAGGGTGCCGTCTGTGCTTATCTGGAAACCTGGCACCTGGACATTGAGGAGTTTCTGGAGTTGCGACGCAACACGGGAGATGAACGGCGCCGCACCCACGACATGAACACCGCCAACTGGGTTCCCGACCTGTTCATGAAACGCGTGCTTCAGGATGCCCATTGGACTCTGTTCAGCCCCGATGAAGTGCCCGATCTGCACGAATGCTACGGTCGGGAGTTTGAGCGACGCTATGAGCACTACGAGCGCCTGGCCGAGCAGGGAAAAATCCGCCTCTTTAAGCGCGTGGAAGCCAAACAACTGTGGCGCAAAATGCTGTCCATGCTCTTTGAAACCGGCCATCCCTGGATCACCTGGAAAGACCCTTCCAACATCCGCTCTCCTCAAGACCATGCTGGGGTGGTTCACAACTCCAACTTGTGCACGGAGATTTTGCTGAACAACTCTCCGGAGGAGACGGCGGTTTGCAACCTGGGCTCGGTCAACCTGGTGGCCCACATCCGCAACGGCCAATTGGACTTGGAGCTGTTGCAAAAGACGGTGCGCACCGCGGTGCGCATGCTAGACAATGTGATTGACATCAACTACTACCCCACCGAAGAAGCCCGTCGCAGCAATTTGCGTCATCGGCCCATTGGGCTAGGCATGATGGGCTTTCAGGATGCCCTGTACGAGTTGGGTCTCAGCTACGAGTCGCCCGAGGCCGTGGAGTTTGCCGACCGAAGCGCCGAGGCGATTAGCTACTTTGCCATCTTGGCCTCTGCCGAGCTTGCCCGAGAACGCGGCAAGTATCCCAGCTATCGGGGTTCCAAATGGGACCGGGGCCTGCTGCCCATTGATACCATCGACCTGTTGGAGCAAGAGCGTGGCATGCCTGTGGAGGTGGATCGTACGCAGCACCTGGACTGGTCCCTGGTCCGCGAAGCCGTGGCCCAATATGGCATGCGCAACTGTGATGTGATGGCCATCGCTCCCACGGCCACCATCTCCAACATCGCTGGCGTATCCCAGTCCATTGAGCCGACTTACAGCAACCTCTATGTGAAAAGCAACCTTTCGGGCGAGTTTACGCAGGTGAACCGCTACCTGGTTCGGGACCTGCAGCGGTTGGGCTTGTGGAACGATGAGGTGTTGGAGGCTTTGAAGTACTACGACGGAGTGTTGGAACCCATCCCGGGCATCCCCGAGGAAATCAAACGCAAGTATCGCACCGCCTTTGAAATTGATCCCAAGTGGCTCATCCACTGTGCCGCTCGGCGGCAGAAGTGGATAGACATGGGCCAGTCGCTCAACTTGTATTTGGCCGAACCTTCGGGACGCAAGTTGCACGAGATGTATATGCTGGCGTGGCGTACCGGGCTCAAGACCACTTACTACCTGCGCACCCGAGGAGCCACCCACCAGGAAAAATCCACCGTGGACATCAACCGCTTTGGCATCCAGCCGCGGTGGATGAAGAACAAAAGCCCTTCGGCCATGATCCAGGTGCGACGCGGTTCCACCTGCTCCCTGGACGAAGGTGAATGCGAAGCGTGCCAGTAGCGGAGGCTGCGCGCGGCTGGGAGGGCAGCCCGAATTGAGTGCCTTTGAGTAAATGCGGAGCAAATCTTGCAAGCCAAGCCTGTTGCAACCACGGAGACAACTTTTGTTTTCCCCTTTCCCCTTTTGCACGGAGCACGATTATGGCTACGGACTTTGGCACTGGTGGTTTGGCAATGGCGGCCGGTGATCTGCTCAAAGGTGCCGAAAGCCGCATCAATGTCGAAGAAAAACGACTCATCAATTGCCACACCGTGGATGTCAATCAGCTCATGCCCATCAAGTACAAATGGGCCTGGGAACACTATCTCAACGGCTGCGCCAATCACTGGATGCCCAACGAAGTGCCCATGCACGAGGACATTCAGATATGGCGTCATGGGCCCCTGACCGACGATGAACGGCTGGTGATCATGCGCAACCTGGGCTTTTTTGCCACGGCCGAAAGCTTGGTGGGCAACAACCTGGTGCTGGCCGTGTTCCGCCATGTCACCAACGCCGAATGCCGCCAGTACCTGCTACGCCAGGCTTTTGAGGAGGCCATTCATACCCATGCGTTCCTCTATATCGTAGAGAGTCTGGACCTGGACGAGCGGGAAGTGTTCAACATGTACCGGGAAATCCCGGCCATCGCCCGAAAAGACGCTTTCGAAATGGAACTGACCTCCGCCATCGTGGATCCGAATTTCCGAACCGACACGCCCAAGAACATCCAGAAATTCCTGGAAAACCTTATCGGCTACTATGTGATCATGGAGGGGATTTTCTTCTACACCGGCTTTGCCATGATCCTCTCCTTCCACCGTCAGAACCGCATGACCGGGATTGGCCAGCAGTTTCAGTACATCCTGCGCGATGAGACGATTCACCTGAACTTTGGCATTGATCTGATCAACGGCATCAAGCTGGAAAACCCCGAAGTGTGGACTCCCGAGTTCCAGCAATATGTGGTGGAGCTGATTCGGGAATCGGTGGAGCTGGAGGTGGCGTATGCTCGGGACTGTTTGCCTCGGGGCGTGCTAGGGCTCAACGCCGAACTGTTCCGCCAATACGTGCAGCACATTGCCGATCGCCGGTTAGAACGAATCGGGCTTCCGGCCCAATACCACTCTCGCAACCCCTTCCCCTGGATGAGCGAAACCATGGACCTGGGCAAAGAAAAGAACTTCTT
>JAJRRR010000377.1 GCA_024279285.1 Planctomycetota bacterium | reverse complement strand
GAAGATCACCGTTTGAGCTTGCCGTTGAAGCTCCAAAGCCTGCTGAAGCCACGACTGGGGCACTTCCACCCCATGCTGCTGCAATAGCTCCGCTTTGCCGACCAACACCACCTCTTGATCCACGGTGGCCACCACGCCTTGGCCCACCTGAGCTTCAAACTCCGTGGGCCGTTGCAGGGAAAGCTCTTGTTCTTGGGCAGCTTTGACCACAGCTTGAGCCAACGGGTGCTCGCTGGGCAGTTCGGCCGAAGCGGCCACTTGCAAAAGCTCTTTCCGGGTGGTGCGTTCCGCAGGGTGGACGCCCACCACTTGCGGGCGTCCTTGGGTGATGGTGCCGGTTTTGTCGATCACTAGGGTGTCCAGGTTTTGCATGCGTTGGAGCACTTCGGCATTGCGAATCAGCACGCCGTGTTGAGCTCCCACGCCCAGGCCCACCGTCAGCGAAACCGGCGTGGCCAGACCCAATGCGCACGGGCAAGCGATGATCAGCACCGAGATGGCACACACCAAACCCAAAGCCGCGTTGCCCACCCCAAGCCACCAGATGCCAAAGGTCACCAAAGCCAGCACCACCACAGCCGGAACGAAATAGGCCGAGATGCGGTCGGCCAGTTGTTGCACGGGGGCTCGCGTGCGCTGGGCTTCGCTGACCAGGTGGACGATTTGGGCCAAGAGGGTTTCCTGGCCTACCCGCTGGGCCCTCATCACGAAGGTCCCTTGCTGGTTAATGGTGCCGCCGACGACCTGGTCGCCTGGCTCTTTGGTCACCGGGAGCGGTTCGCCGGTGATCATGGATTCGTCCACGCTGCTGCGGCCTTCCACGACCACGCCATCAGTGGGCACTTTTTCTCCCGGTCGCACGCGGAGCAAGTCTCCCACTTGAACCTGCGAAAGCGGCACTTGCTTTTCTTCCTCGCCTTGGACCAACCAGGCGGTGGCCGGAGCCAAAGCCAAAAGTTGGCGAATGGCGGAGCTGGTTTGATGTCGGGCCTTGTGCTCCAACACCTGGCCCAAAAGAACCAACGCAATGATGCTCACTGCTGCCTCGTAAAAAACCGGCACTTGACCTTGGTGGAGAAAGGCTTCTGGGACCCAGTGGGGAAACACCGTGGCCCAAAGACTGTAAAAATACGCCGTTGCCGTGCCCAGGATGATCAGCGTAAACATATTGGCTGCTCGGCCTTGCAGGGGCCCCAGTCCCTGACGCCAAAACGGCCCGGCGGCCCAAAACACCACCGGAGTGCTCAACACCAGTTGGAACCAGCGCCCCACCCCCTCCCACCATTTGGGCACGGGTACTCCCACCATCGGGGCCATCGCTACCACGAGCACCGGCACCCCCAAAGCCACCGAAACCCAAAACCGACGCCGATAGTCCGCAATGACAGGGTCTTCGTGCTCGGCGGAGACGGTTTGGGCTTCCAGGGGCATGCCGCACTTGGGACAGGTGCCCGGCGTGGGCTGCTGCACCTCGGGATGCATAGGGCAGGTGTAGATTACCTCCGAGACAGTTTGGGGCAGGGGCTCCAGGGGCATCCCACAATGGGCACAGTGCCCCGGCTCGGGCGATTCCTGGCCTGGGCACATGGGGCAGAAGTATCGGGCTGGGCTACCGGCAAAACGCCCCGGGGCAGGAGCAAGCTCCACCGGGGCATCTGCTGCATGAGCACAGCAGCATCCCCCGGAAGTGTTTTCTCGCTCAGGGCGTGCGGAAGAAACGGATTGCAACTGTTGCCGAAACTTCTGTTGGCAGTGTTGGCTACAGAACCAATAGGTTTGGCCTTCGTGCACCAGTTGCCAGGGGGAATCCGAGCCTACTTCCATCCCGCACACCGGGTCCCGTGGCATAATCCGGCTCCTGGGAAAAGAGCAAAGAGTGTCAGGGCCACATGTTGGGCTGGCTCCCCCCTCGCTTTGAGCATAAGCCTTGGAAAAGAACTTGGCCAGCCGGGGCTTGTGTGTGTCAAGAAGATTCTCGTCCCAGAGGGATTATTCCGCGTGGGGAGAGGAGGGGGGTGGAACTTTGGAGGAACGGCGATTCAATCGGCGCCGAAAAGCCAACAGCAGCACAAACCAGAACACCAAAAACCCCAGCACCGCTCCAAAGATCATCAAGGCTCGGCCCAAATGATGGCTGGCCCGGTACGCTCCAACGGCGTGCACCGCCCCCCAAAGCAGCAAGCCTGCTGCTACGATCAAAATCCCCCACACACGCCTCCCAACAGCCCGATCCACGGCACACCAACTGCTCCAAAAGGCAAAACAACCAGGGCGCAGTTTAACACCCCTTGGAGGATGTGCCCAGGGTGGGAAAACAGTTGCCTCTTTGTGTGCGGCAGACTTGCGGAGTTGCTCAGCAGCCGGAGTGGGAAGACAGCAACCGGGTTCCCTAGCCGTGCGTGTCCAGGTGCTGGCCCCGATCCGGTGCCACCCCCGAGGGCTTTTGCAAAAGCTGGTTCATCATCTGGCCTTGTTGCTCCATGGTTTGGAGCTGTTTGCGCAACAGGGCCATTTGCACCTGGAACTGCAAAGCGGCTTCTTTGGCAGCCATGACGCTTTGCACGGCGTCCATCATGTTCAGGTTCCTCGCTGCAAGCCAGGAAAACTTCAAGGGACTCCTTAAAAACATCGGTCCAGTTACGAGCTTGGGAAGCCTTGCAGGCAGGTTTTTCTTGCTTGCTGCCAGGTGGGGAGAACGAATGTAGCAAAGAGGTGGATTTTTCCGGTTCCGGGATCAGCGGGGGATTGTAGCTGACATGATGCATCAAAGCCGATAGATTGGTTGGTAGTGTCCCTGCTGGTTCCTGGGAACTCGTTGGTGAGGGTTGTGCGATGGGCAGGTGGCCGCTTTGGGTGGTGCTGGCAGGAGCCTTGGCGGCGGCAGCCCAGGCGGCTCCTCCGCAAAAGCAGCAATGGGAGTTTTTTGAAAAGAAGGTGCGTCCCATTCTGGCTCGCCGTTGCTGGAAATGCCACGGACCGAAAGAGCAAAAAGGCGGCTTGCGTCTGGATTCCCGGGAAGCCATGCTCCGCGGAGGCGATTCTGGCCCGGCCGTGGTCCCCGGCAAGCCCGAAGAGGGTTTTCTGGTGGATGCCATCCGCTATGGGGAAGTGTATCAAATGCCTCCTGAGGGCAAGCTCCCCCAGGAAGAAGTCGAGGCTTTGGTGCAGTGGATTCGCTGGGGAGCCCCTTGGCCGCGATACGATTCCCAGCCCCAGGTTTCCCGGTCCTGGAAACAGGAGCCGTTTGACTTTCATCAGCGCTCCCAGCACTGGGCCTATGGTCCGCTTCGTGCGGTGCGGCTGCCGGAGGTACGAGATGCCCGTTGGCCCCGGGTGCCTCTGGACCGCTTCATTTTGGCCCGATTGGAGCAGGAGGGCTTGCGTCCTTCACCACCGGCCGAGCCAGCCCAGTGGCTGCGACGGGTTTATTTTGAGCTGATTGGGCTTCCACCCACTCCGCAGGAGTTGGCCGAATTTCTCCAGGACCCCTCGCCGGCGGCTCGGGCCCGCGTGGTGGACCGACTGCTGGCCTCGCCGCATTTTGGCGAGCGTTGGGCGCGGCACTGGCTAGATCTGGTCCGATTTGCTGAGACAATGGGGCACGAGTTTGACTTTGAGATACCCGGGGCTTGGGCCTATCGGGACTATGTGATTCGGGCATGGAACGCCGATGTGCCCTACGATCAGTTTTTCCTGGAGCATGTGGCCGGCGATCTGCTTCCTCGGCCACGCAGGCATCCCACCCAAGGGTTCAACGAGTCCATCTTGGGCACGGCGTTTTTTTTCTTGCATCAAGGCAAACATTCCCCGGTGGATGTTCGGGCCGAAGAAGCCGACCGGATGGACAATCAACTGGATGTGCTGGGCAAGACCTTCTTTGCTTTCACGATCGGATGTGCCCGATGCCACGAGCACAAGTTTGACCCGATGACCACCCAGGAGTATTACGCTCTGTGCGGCTATTTGCAAAGCTCCCGACGCCACTTGATGAGCTTGCAAGATGAGCGTCAGACGCAGCGTGTGGCCCAAGCCCTGTGGCAGCTTTGGGTGAGGCGTCAACAGGTGCTTCGCTCCCCAGTACATCAGGCCCTCCAGAGCCAACTTTCCCGCGCCCGACAGGCCCTGCAAGCTGCCGTAGTGGCTCTGGTTCCTGCTTGGGGCTTGGAGCAAACCGGCACTTCCGCCAGTGGAGTTTCCCGCTCTTTGGGGCGACCGCATCCGAGTCGCTTGGAGGCTGCGGCCCAGGCCAGGGGAGTGGCTTCCCAAGAAGTGCACGCTTGGGTAGAGCAACTGCGCCAAGCGACCAAAGAGCCAGAACATCCGCTTTGGGCACTGGCCCTGGTGGTGGAGCAAGGACAAGAGCACGCGGGGATTTCCTGGGCTGAGGCGGTCCGTCGGGCAAGCGAAT
>JAJRRR010000376.1 GCA_024279285.1 Planctomycetota bacterium | reverse complement strand
TTCCAACGGATTGGCTTTTAGTGGAGCATCCAGCATCACATGAAACTGGCTGGCAAAGATAATCACAGCAAACCCCGTCATGAGCCCGTGCACAATCGCCGGCGGAATGGCCCGAAACACCTGGCCCAACCGCAGCGATCCGGCTACCACCTGCATGGCCCCCGCGGCCAGGACGATTACGCCCAACATGGCCAGTCCGTGTTCCTGGGTGGTGATCAGCACCAGCACGATCAATCCGTTGGCCGGACCGCTGACCAGCATGGGGCTTCCGCCCAAGCTGGCCACGACCAATCCGCCAATCACACCGCTGAGGATTCCTGCGATGGGTGGAGCTCCCGAGGCCATAGCAATGCCCAAACACAACGGCAATGCCACCAGAAACACCACCAGCGAAGCCAACACATCCGACTTCCACCACCGCAGATCCCAGGTCGGATGCTTTTTTCCAGCTTGGTTCATGGTTGCACGGTCCTCTTTGGCGTGGGGAAATTACTCCGAAGGGTCAACACGCACAAACGGGATTTCAATGGCTCAGGCCAGATAGATTTCGCTAGGATCGTTCCAAGGCCGCAATTCTGGCTGGGGCAAGGCAAAACGCCCGCTGCGGTTCAACAGCAAGCAGGGCTGGTGCCCACGCACATAAAGCACTTCGTGCTCCTGATCGTAAATCCAACTGTGCAGCTCCAAACTTCCCTCGGCTACGGCCGAAAGGATGCACGGATAGGTTCGGAGATTGGCCGATTGAAGCAGCACATTCTCCTCGACCACCAACTCCACCAACCGGTCCGGAGCCACCGAACGGTGTTTTTGTTCCACCAGCCGTACTGCCGAACCCAACCCCGAACAAACCGGTTCGTCGGTTTGTTCCGGGTTGCGTTTGACAAGCTCTTGCACCACTCCACAAGGCAAATGGCCACAAATGACGATCTCACGCAGCGGATACTTCTCCAAGACATGCTGCAAGAGTTCTTCAGTCTGGCGGCCAGAAGATCCCGAGGGAGGAATGGCCGGTCCGGGACATCGCCACAACAAATGCGGCACGGCGGCAAACTCCGCAAGCAGTGTGTTGTCCAGCTCCGGATCGGTGCACACCACCAGCAGAGTTTCTACAGGCCCTTGAGGGCCACGATGCTGAACCCACTTGGAGAAAACACTTGGGCGCTTGCTCATTTGGGCCTCCTTGACGAAAAATCAGGTCAACAAAAAAGCCGGAGGGGCGCACCACTGACCCTCCGGCCACATTCCCCAGGGCTGTTTCCTCCCCAGGGACAATGACCGCAAACGCAATCGGGACTTTGGGACTACAAAAAACGGCCGGGAAGACACCACGGTGTCTTGCCGGCCGTTTATTCCCGCCAGCGGTTTGCCACCGGCAGGACTTCCTGGCTGTTTTGCAAAGCCTTAATCGCCGACATGGCCTTCAGGCCATCTCAGCGATTCCGACTAAGAAAGAACTTATTTGCCCGGAGAAAACTTGTCAATGGGAGTCTCGGCAAAACTCCAAACCAGCCCGAAGCTCGACCCCTTTAGTGTTCTTTATTTCCACGGGAATTTTTGAACTTGGGTTTTTCGGCCAGCGTGAACACGATCACCCGCTCGCCGGTTTTGGTGCTGATGTCAGTGTGAATGCTTTGCACCGGCACGCCCAAAATCTGCTCCACCGCCGACTCCAGCAGCGGTCGTCCGAAGTCCAGCAACTGTTGTCGCACCTGCTTGAGCAGGTAGCGGCCTCGTTCTTGGGAAGCAGCCAGTTTGATCTCAGCCGGAGTCAACACCCCCTTGAGACGAACCAAAAGCAAATCGTCCAACAAGTAGCACTTGGTTTCCACAGGACCTCGGCCCATGTACTCTTTCTCAAATTGGATGATCGTCCGGCACACTTCGGCTTCCAGCTCCCCGCGAGTTTTCAAAGTCATGGTTTTCACCCCATTCAGGAGGGCACGGGCCAGAAGTTTCACTTCCTTGGGCTTGCCGCCAAGGGTGGGCCGATTTTCGCAAGTGTAGCTTCCAGGGGCTTTCCGGAGTGGGGCTTACCTGGGCTGACCTATTTTACGACCCAGCCCCCCACTGCGGAAACTCTCTCCCTTGGAGACTGTGCAGTTGTTCCGCGACCCAGCCCGGGTTATGTTCAATGATCAGGGAGGCCTTTTTTGGCTCGCACGCAGTTGGGAAATCGGCCATGAGGAAATACGCTTTTGCCTGGATTGGGGTTTGGGTCCTCGGGGGCCTGATGGCCGGATGTTCCTCTCAATCGGCTTCTTCCGATTTGCAGAGTGGTACGGCTCCCCAGTCCCCCGGGCCCAAGCGGCTCCGCATCGCCGTTATTCCCAAAGGAACCACCCATGATTTTTGGAAATCCGTCCACTACGGAGCCCAAAAAGCTGCCGACGAACTGGGGGTGGAAATCATCTGGAAAGGCACCCTGGACGAAACCGACAAGCAGGGCCAGATCAAGCTGGTGCAAAACTTCGCCTTGGAAGGGGTGGACGGCATCTGTCTAGCTCCCATTGACCACTCGGCTCTGGTGCCTGCAGTGCGATTCGCCAAGTCGCGTGGAGTGCCCGTGGTTATCTTCGACAGCGGTCTGGATGGCCCAGAAAACTACATCTCCTATGTGGCCACCGACAACTATCGCGGCGGCGTGCTGGCTGCCCGACACCTAGGCAAGCTCCTCCAAGGCCAAGGCAATGTCATCCTGCTGCGCTATCAGGCCGGAAGCGAAAGCACCGAGCAGCGCGAACGCGGATTTTTGGAAACATTGGCCAAGGAGTTTCCCAACATCCGCATCTTGTCCGAAAATCAGCGCGTTAGCTCCGATGCCGTGGAGGCCAAAAACCGCTCCGTGGCCCTGCTGCAGCAGTTTGGTCAACAGGTGGACGGAGTCTTTACCGTCTGCGAGCCTAACAACCGGGGCATGCTGGCCGCGCTGGAATCACTCAAACTGGCCGGAAAGATCAAGTTCGTCGGCTTTGACTCCGATCCGCGATTCGTGCAGGCCCTTCGGGACGGGAAGATGCACGGAATTGTGCTCCAGGATCCAGTGCGGATGGGCTATCTGGCCGTGAAAACCCTCGTGGATCATCTACGCGGCCAACAGGTGCCCAAACGCATCTCCACCGGAGAATACCTTGCCACGCCGGAAAACATGGACACTCCCGAAATCCGTCGGCTCCTGTTTCCTGAAAAGCTGGAATGAAGTTTTTCCCGACGCCAGCTCAGTCAGCGGGACTTCCAGCTCCACTTTCAGAGATTTTCGCCACCTTGGGCCGGGGGAAGGGGTAGGGCAGTGACAAACACTCTTTCAGCGTGGCCAGAGCAGTCCTACGAGTGTCTCTGCACCAGCCAGGAATCAACGGCCAGCAGCCGATCGCGGAGGAGGCGCCACCAACGGCAGCTGTGGCTCCGGGGGGACGAGTTCCACCAGAATCCAGTAGTTGACCACCGGAAGCTGTCCGGAAGCCGGGCTGGGAGAAGGGACGGAGGGCTTTGCCTCTTGGAGTTGTTCGGTTTGGGACGAGCGGATGGGCTTTCGGCGGCCTGGGGCAGGAGCTTGCGAAGCTCCGGCCTTTCCGGCAGGTGCAAGATTCTGCTGGGCCCGCGGCACCAGCACCAGTTGGAGTTCGCCGGGAGTTGGTGTCCTGGGGGCTTGGCTGCCAGCAGAGGCTTTGGCGGAGAAGGCGCCAGAGGGAGCAGGGGCTTCCGACTGGATTTTAGCCACCCCGGTAGCCTTGGCCCGCTGCCGTGCAAGCGGCTCTACGGCACCCCGATTGACAAACTGAAACAAACCCTTTTCCACCTGTTGAGAAAGCAGTTGGACAAACCGGGTCAGTTGTCGGGGAGTCATACGGACTCGGGCAACCACATGGTTGGGGGCAGCCGGAGCTTGCTTTTGCAACGCACCGCCTCCAGCTTTCGGAGGGACAGGAGGGCTCGTGGAACGGAGGGCCAGTGGACCCACTCGCCGTCGCGCCGCAGCGTTGGCACTGATGTCCAACATCCACTGTCCTAACTGGCTCCGAACTGCTCCTTGTTGCCACAGCTCTGCCGGCACGCCCACTTGAACCACTGCCAACGGAGCCGAGCCCACCCCGGAGCGAAGCAACTCCTGCTGAAGCACCGCAGGCAATTGATGCCACTGGAGCACTAGGGCATCTTTTCGGACAGTCTTAATTGGAGCTTGGTCCGGCAAAGTGGCCAAGAAAGCAGGTCCAGGGGTTGGAGCTCCAAGGCCAGCACCGCCCAGGGCCCCTGAGAAAGCTCCGCCCAATGCCCCCGAAGCCTTGTCCGCTTTGGACTTGACGCGGCTGCGTTCGCCACTTTCCTTTGCTGGGACAAGGTCTTCACTCGGCAAGAGCAGACCGACATCGTATTGCTCCAGTTCTTCGTGATGACCTAAGTAAGCCGAAGAAGAAGCAGAACCGTGGCGAGCGACTTTCAAGGCAGGCGCGGGAGAATGTGTGCCGGAATGAGGCCAAAACATGACGACCACCGCGGCTGCGACCGCCAGTGCCCCGGCGCCCCAAAGCATCCACCGCCCCCAAACACGCCCAGCTCCCGAAGCATCTGTTTGGCGGATTGGTGTAGCAGACTGCCAGGAAGGCGGAGGAGCCGAACCAATCCGACGGAGCACCTCTTGGGCAAAATCCGGACCTAGCTGACGCCGGGGAAGTTGGCGCAATTGCTGTCGCAGTTGGCGAAACTGTTCAGCCAGTTGGGCCAACTGAGGATCTTCGGCCATGGCTTGGCGCAGTTGTTGCTCCTCCTGGGGAGAAAGCTCCCCATCCAGCCACAGGCTCACCCATTGGCTATCGGGCTTGGGCGACTTGGACGAAGTTGGGTTCATCGGTCAGCTTTCTCGGATATCTTGACCCATCAGGGATTCTAGTTTTTGCTTCATGGCCAGTCGGGCCCGATGCAATCGGCTCCGCACCGTGCCCACCGGCAAATGAAGTACATCGGCAATTTCCTGGTAGGAAAAATCTTCCATTTCTCGCAATACCAAAACAGTGCGATGTTCCACATCCAATTGACGGAGGGCCTGATGCACCAGTTGGCATTCCTCCTGACGCTCCAGGGAGTTGGAAGTCTGATCTTCCGAGCTTGGCTCTTCCCAAGGGCCGTCTTGCTCTGAACCGGACCATTGATCCGAAAAGGACGCTTCCCGATGCCGCCGACGCCACGATGCTGCTAGGTTAAACGCAATCCGATACAGCCAGGTGTAAAACCGGCTCTCCCCCCGAAAAGTGTCTAATTTGTTAAAAGCTTGCAAGAATGCCTCCTGGAGGATATCCCGGGCATCTTCTTCATTCTCCAGGGAACAAACCAGCGCGTGATACAAGCGCTGCTGGTACTTTCGCACCAGGTTGCCAAACGCCTCCGTTTGGCCGTTCAGAGTTTGCTCAATCCAGCGCTGATCTTCGTTCACGCTCACCTCACAGGGTTAGACGATGCCCGGCAATCAAAAGTTCCCCCCAGAAGTGCTCTTATCCAATGTCCCTGAAATCTCCTTGAGATGCAAACTCCTTTGCCCTTTGCCGATGGAGCCGGTGGGGACAGGGGCTTACATCAAGCAATGGGCAGGATCGGCCAGATAGAACATGGCTTCCAGCATGCCGTTGTCTTGGGTTACCAAGGGACTGGGCACGGTGACCACCTGAGGGACCTGCTCGGGCGACTCCCTACGAGTGACAATATAACGCCCAATGGCCAGAGCCCAAAAGTGGATCAAGCACACCGGGTTGACCGTCGTGGCGGCCAACCGCCCCTGTTGCACTCCTTGCAGCCCATGACGCTGCCCGTCCACGCCTACGAAAACCATCTTCTCGTGCACGGTGCCCTTCACCGCTGCGGTGCAAGCCAGGGCCATGTCGTCGTTGTGGAAGAAAGCTCCGGCCAAGGGTTCGTCGTGTTGGGCAATGATGGCCTGGAAGGCGTTGAGGGCTTTTTGCTTGTCCCAGTCGCACCAGCGCACTCCTCCGCCTACTACTTCCACTTCCGGATATTGCTGAAGCACCTGTTCAAATCCTCGGCGTCGTCCTTGGGCGCCGGAGTGGGCAGCCAGCCCTCCGATGTGGACCACTTTCCCTCGGCCTCCAATGGCTTCCATCAGATACCGCGCACTGGAGCGGCCCATGGCTTCCTGGTCCGGACC
Organism: Planctomycetota bacterium; assembly: GCA_024279285.1. Classification (GTDB taxonomy): domain Bacteria; phylum Planctomycetota; class Planctomycetia; order Pirellulales; family S012-138; genus S012-138. Next base: position 2,091 of record JAJRRR010000376.1, on the reverse strand, counting down.
CACATGGCACCACACTCCCACGCTGCGCATCTGTTCCCGCGGCACAAGCTCCACATCCATGGAAATGACCGGCACGCCGCGTTGGTGGAGTTTTCGCACGGGAGCTTCCAGCGGGCCGGTTTGCACCGCTTGGAAACAGCAAAAGTCCCACGGCTCGTGCACAATCAGGTCAATTTTGTTCCGCTGCCGCGTGGCATCCAGTTCCCCGTCAATCCATACCAGCTCAATGCCCAACAGCGGAGCCCAAAGCTCGGCGGTCTTCTTGCCCAACGCACACCAAGTGGTCTTCAGCCCGGCGTTGGACATCGCCACACGCAAAGGCCGCGTGGAGCCGGAGGGGGAAGGTGGCTGGGAGCTTTGGCACCCACTCCATGCGGCTGCTCCCACCGCAGCCGAAGCTGCCACCGCTTGCAAAAATTCCCGGCGTTTCATCTGCGGGCTTACCCTCTCGCTGGTGCATAAGGGGAACAAGGTCAACTGCGGCTGGTCCGATACAGGTTCCAAGTCAGGTGGGCTTGGCCTTGATGATGAGCTTCGTGCCAAGCCAGAACATCCAGCACATCCCGAAGGGTCCATCCCCGATCTTGCAGTCCCGGAGGAACTTCCTCCAGACGATCATCGCCGAATTGGGAAAGAGTCTGCAAGAGGCTTTCTCGGGCTTGGTGAAGCACTTGGCGGATCAGATGGGCCGAGGGGATATCGTCATCGGGGGTGCTTCCTCCACGAAATCGGTCCCAAAGGTGTTGCCAACGGGGTTGCTTGTGCGGAGCCAGGCGCTGGGTGGCAAAAATCTCCTCCGTGATACCGATGTGCATCAGTTGCCAAGCGATGTGAGCCCGACCCGGACCAGGACGCCAGCCCAAAACCTCTAGCGGATCCGACGCTTGCTCAATCTGTTCCAACAACTCCAAAGTGCGTTGGCGATGGAACTGAAAGGTGCGCGTAAAAACTTCCACCAGGCTCATGTGGGACCCTCTTTCAACTGGGTAAGTTAGTCCTCGCCTGCAAACCCAAGAGCGATTTTGCCCAGGCGGAGTCAACCCACTTGGTGGCATCCACACAGGCTTCTTCAAGGCAAGTTCTCAGCTTGCTTCCAACCTGAGTGTAAACCAATCCCGCCGGTGGCGTAAGCACCTGTGCAATTCCGACAAACGGCAACAGAGATTTCACTCATGGCAGTTCAAATCCCGGGGATGCGGCTCACCACTACGCCTCGGGGAAAGTCTCTAGTGTCGGAGTCATGTTCCCTTGCTGAAACAGGGGATTTGAGACGCGACAAGGGTTATACTGGGCACATGTGAATACTGGGCCTGCAGTTTAGGCTGGGAGAGCCGATGGGCGAGTGGACACTGGGCCTGGACGCCCCTTGGTTTCTGGTGCTGTTGGCTGCACTGCCGCTGATGTGGTGGTGGAGCTTCCGGCGTCTGGCTGTGCTGGGGCCGGTGCGCCAGTGGTTGGCGTTGATCGCGCGCAGCGTGGTTTGGACTCTGCTGGTGCTGGCTTTGGCCCAACCGCAACTGATCCGCCGCTCGGACCAGATGACGGTGATTTTCCTTCTGGATCAGTCGCTCAGCATCCCTCAGCAGCAGCGTCGTCAAATGATCCGGGCGGTGAACCAGGCCGTGGCCCGACATCGTCGCGGCTCGGATCGGGTGGGCGTGATTGTCTTTGGGCGCGATGCAGCACTGGAGTTGCCCCCACTGGACGAGTCGCTTCAGTTGCCCGAGCAGATCGAAAGCCTCATCAATCCCGAATCCACCAATCTGGAAGCAGCCATGAAGCTGGCGGCGGCTTCTTTTCCCGAGGGAACCATGCGTCGCGTGGTGATCATCAGCGATGGGAGCCAAAACCTGGGCAACGCCGTGGCTCAGGCCCAACTGCTGGCCCAGGCCGGAGTGGCCATTGACGCCGTGGCTGTCCACTATCCGCCTACCGGAGAAGTGCTCGTGGAGCGCCTGGTGGTGCCCAACCAGGTGCAACGGGATCAGGTGTTTGAACTTCGGGCGGTGGTGACCAACACGGGCCAGTCGCCGGTGCCTGGGCGGCTGGAACTTTATCTGCGCAGTGGGGGCCGGATGCAGCTTCTCACGG